>NZ_JABUTB010000002.1:0-35432 GCF_021443865.1 Clostridium sp. | reverse complement strand
GCATGAAATAATGAAAGAATTAAGGAATAAATTCCTATGAAATTTATAAATTTTCATAATTCAGCTTGTCTGATTTATTTCATAAATTATGCATTACTAATTATCTTATTGGCTTGGCAATTTTTATAATACTTAAAATTTTATAAAAAAACTTACACATCTCTTAGATTTATGGTATTATATTTGAGGTCAAAAAAAATGCATAAAAACTTTGGTACTAATTGGAAACGATACATGTGAGCTTTTCACTGATTAACGAACAACACACATATATTTTTATGCCTATTTTATAAAAAGGAGGCACTACTTATGCCAAAGACAAAATTACAAAGTTTTATTTTTTCAACTATGATGGTATTTATCATGGTTTATGCTATGGTATGCTACAACATTGCAATTGCTATGGGTGGAATGTACAACGAAATATTTCTTATAGCATTATATGAAATGCCAATAATGTGGCCAATTGGAGTAGCTCTTGAATATCTTATAATTGGAAAATTAGCAAAAAAACTAGCCTTTAATATAGTTTCAGTAGATGATAAAAAGATATTTATAATTCTTGCAATATCTTCTATGACTGTATGTTTAATGTGCCCAATCATGAGTTTAATTGCAACTATTCTTTTTGCAAATCCAGGAAGAGATATAATTGCTGTATGGTTACAAAAAACAGTTATGAATTTCCCAATGGCATTTTTCTTCCAAATATTCTTTGCTGGTCCAGTAGTAAGAAGATTATTTAGTACATTAGTAAAAGAAAAGTAATACTAAAAAGCTTAAGTATAATAAATACCCCCTTACACCAAAATAGTTGTAAGGGGGTATTTAAAAACTCCCAAAGGAGTTTTTGCCTTAATTATGCATTAAAAAAGGGTTGCCTAAGCAACCCCTATTTTATCTTATTCTTCTTCCCATCTTAATGATCTCTTAACTGCCTTTGACCATCCATTGCAGTACTTCTTAACCTTGTCTGCATCTAGATTTGGTTCAAATTCATCTGACTTATGCCAGAATTTCTTAACTTCTTCTTTGTCCTTCCAGAATCCTACTGCAAGTCCTGCTAAGCAAGCAGCTCCTAAAGCTGTAGTTTCTGATATTATAGGTCTAATTACATTTGTTCCTAATATATCAGATTGGAATTGCATTAAGAATTTATTTCTACTTGCTCCTCCATCTACTTTTATTCCCTTAAGTTCTGTTCCTAAGTCTTCCTTCATAGCATCAATAAGATCCTTAGTTTGATATGCTATTGATTCTAATGCCGCTCTAATTAAATGATTTCTATTTGCTCCCCTAGTTAAACCAAAAATGGCCCCTCTTGCATACATATCCCAATGTGGTGCTCCTAGTCCAACGAAAGCTGGAACTATATAAACTCCACCATTATCATCAACTTTTGTTGCAAAGTATTCAGTATCTGCTGAATCATTAACTAATTTTAATTCATCTCTAAGCCATTGAACTACTGCTCCTCCAACGAAAACAGATCCTTCTAAAGCATATTGAACCTTTCCATCTAAGCCTATTGCTATAGTAGTTAAAAGTCCATTTTTACTTTCAACCATTTCTTCACCAGTATTCATTAGTAAGAAACATCCAGTACCATAAGTGTTTTTAGCTTCTCCTTTTTCAAAACAAGTTTGGCCAAATAAAGCTGCTTGTTGGTCACCTGCTATTCCAGCTATAGGAACATTTACATCTGACTTTCCTCCAAGATTAGTATATCCATATACTTCTGATGAATTTTTAACTTCTGGTAACATAGATTTTGGAATATTTAATTCTTCTAAAATCCTATCATCCCATTTTAAGTCTTTTATATTGTAAAGCATTGTTCTAGAAGCATTTGTGTAATCTGTAATATGAACCTTTCCATTTGTTAACTTCCATACAAGCCATGTATCTACAGTTCCAAATAATAAGTCTCCTCTTTCAGCCTTTTCTCTTGCTCCTTCTACATTGTCTAATATCCATTTAATTTTAGTTCCTGAGAAGTATGCATCAACAACTAATCCTGTATTTTCTTTTATATATCCCTCTAACCCTTTAGCTTTTAAATTGTCGCATATGTCTGCTGTTCTTCTACATTGCCAAACTATAGCATTATATACTGGAGCTCCAGTATTTTTGTCCCATACTATTGTTGTTTCTCTTTGATTTGTAATTCCTATTGCTGCTACTTCGTCTTGGCTAATGTTAGTTTTAGCTATAACTTCTTGAAGAACTCCATATTGAGTTGCCCAAATTTCTAATGGATCATGTTCTACCCAGCCTTCTTTAGGATATATTTGAGTAAACTCTTTTTGGCTTACTCCTAATATATTTTGTTCCTTATCAAAAACTATTGCTCTTGAACTAGTAGTACCTTGGTCTAAAGCTATAATATATTTCTTCATAAATCCCAACTCCTTCATCTATTACAATTATAATTTTAAAATAAAATCGAAAACTAAGCTACCAAAAACTCCTCCTAATATAGGTGCTATTACTGGTATCCATGAATATGACCAATCTGAGTCAATCTTATTTTTCATTGGTAAGAAAGCATGTACTATTCTAGGTCCTAAATCTCTAGCTGGATTTATAGCATATCCAGTTGTTCCACCTAATGATAAGCCTATTGCCCATACTAAAATACCTACTAAGAATGAACCCATTATACCTACTGTACCTACTATATCTCCTCCAGGTCCTTGAAGTGTAGTTTTAAATACTTCACTGTAAGTTATTCCTCTTATACCTATAAGTAATACGAAAGTTCCAGTAAATTCACCAATAAAATTGTATAAATTGCTTCTTAATGCTGGAGCTGTACAGAAAGTACCTCTAACATCTTCTCCAACTTCTGTTTCATCATAATGTAATTTGTAGTTAGCATAAACTATAAGCATACCTACCATAGCACCAAGCATTTGGCAAACAATATACATTAAAACTTTATCCCATGGGAATAATCCTGATGCTGCAAGTCCAATAGTTACTGCTGGATTTAAATGAGCTCCACCCATCCATCCTGTAATATAAGCCGCAATTGCTACAGCGAATCCCCATCCTGCTGTAATAACAATCCATCCTGAAGAATTACCCTTTGTCTTTCTTAAGACAACGTTTGCAACAACTCCGTTACCAAGTAAAATTAAAATAAGAGTACCAATGAATTCAGAAAAATAAGCTTGCATGTTTTTTCTCCCCTTTTAAATATTTAATTTTTATATTTTAAATTAAAATATAATCATAACAAAAACTACATAAAACTGCCCGAACAGTTCTATGTAGTTTATCTCCAAATCTCTTCTACATATACCATATGTTTTTATTAGTGGTGGATATTCCTGTTGCTCCACTTTTTAATGTTTCTACCACATCCACTTTTTCAGATATTAGGCCTCCTGATATTAGAGGTTTATCCAAAGTTGATGAAATCTCTTTAATTATCTTAAATAATAGTCCTGGAAGAATCTCTATTGCATCACATTCCTTAACTAAGTGATTTTTCATATTTTTCTTAGATAAGCTGTCTATCATAAAAATTCTTTGAATAACTATGAACCCAAGTTTCTTTGCACTTCTTAATACCTGTGGTTTTGTACTTATTATCCCTTTAAAGCTTGTATTTTCTTTTAGGAACTTTAAGGCATATTCATTACTAGAAAGGCCTTCCACTAAATCCACATGTATAATACCTATTTTTTTGCTACTTGATATCCTGTCACTTATTGACTTCATATTAAGTATATTACCATATAAAACGAATATAACCTTTAGGTCACTCTCTAATGCTGCTTCAAGATCACTATCATCTTTTATAGCAGCAACAACTGGATTTTCTTCTAATATATCTTTAAAACTACTCATTAAATCACTATCCTTAAAGCTTATATTTTGTAATCATTTACAGAACACTATCATTCTAACATCCTCAAAAGTTACTGTCAATTATATCTATAATGTATTTTTCTACATTTTGTATTTATTGTTAAAATATAAACATTCGAATAATATACATATTTAACCTTTTTTATATTTATATTTAATATAATGCGTATATTATTTAAAAGAACCTATTTTCCAAGGAAATATTTAAAGAAAAAAGATGTATTAAATTTGACTTTAATACATCTTTAACAAAGCTTATAAAACCTTAGATAAGAAATCTTGTGTTCTTGGATTCTTAGGATTATCGAATATTTCCTCTGGAGCTCCTTGTTCTACAATCTTTCCTCCGTCCATAAATAAAATCCTATCTCCAACTTCCCTTGCAAATCCCATTTCATGAGTTACAACTACCATTGTCATACCTTCTTTTGCAAGATCCTTCATAACATTTAAAACTTCTCCTACCATTTCAGGATCTAATGCTGATGTCGGTTCATCAAATAACATAACATCTGGTTCCATAGCTAAAGCTCTTGCTATTGCTATTCTTTGCTTTTGGCCTCCTGATAATGATGATGGATAAGCATCTGCCTTATCTAATAAACCTACTTTATTTAATAAATCATTTGCTTTTATTATTGCATCATTTTTAGATTTATTCTTTACATTTATAGGGGCAATAGTTAGATTTTCTAAAACTGTCTTATGAGGAAATAAGTTAAATTGTTGGAATACCATTCCCATCTTTTCTCTTACTTCGTTAATATTAGTATTTTTATCTGTTATATTCTTGCCTTCAAAAATAATTTCTCCATCAGTAGGAACTTCTAATAGATTTAAACATCTTAAAAAAGTACTTTTTCCAGAGCCTGAAGGTCCAATAACTACTACCACTTCACCTTGGTTTATAGTTTCATCTATACCTTTTAAAACTTCATTTTCTCCAAAATATTTGTGTAAATTTTTAACGTTGATCACCGGCCTTCATTCTCCTTTCTATATAATTCATTAGTCTTCCTAATGTAAATGTAATTACAAAATAGAATGCTGCTGCAACTATTAATGGTTCAAAACCTCTATAAGTCTTACCTCTAATAACCTTAGCTGCATACATGATTTCTCCAACTCCAATTACGGATGCCATTGAAGATTCCTTAATTACAGTAACAAATTCATTACCTATTGCTGGTAAAATATTACTGATTGCTTGTGGCATTACAACAAGTTTCATTGCCATTATCTTGCTCATACCTAAACTTCTTGCTGCTTCATATTGACCTTTATCTACAGCGTCTATACCTGCTCTTATTATTTCAGATACATATGCTGCTGAATTTAAAGAAACAGCTATAATACCTGCTGGTAGTGCTCCCATATTTATTCCAAATAATTCATCGAAAGCATAATATACTATCATAATTTGAAGAAGCATTGGCGTCCCTCTAATTATTTCAATATATGTAGTTGCAATTAGCTTTAATGGATTTATTTTTAATATTGTAAATTGTGATCTCTTCATTAATGTTAAAATAGCACCAAGAAGTACACCACACAATACACTTATAGCTGATATAATTAATGTCCACTTAACACCATCTAAAAAATATGGCAAATATTCAGATAAAAAACTAAAATCTAATGTCAAACCTTACACCCCTTATCTATATTTTTTACAAATTAAAAAATGAATAATCGGAGGATAACTCCTCCAATTACTTCATTTTACTTAGATTTAATTCATTTTTTACAAATTTATTTATTGCTTTTCAACTTGCTTTTCAGCTAATGCATTAGCATCTATAATAAATTGATCTAATAATTTTTCTTCTTTAATTCTCTTAATTGTACTGTTAACTGAATCTGCTAATTCTTTTTCGCCTTTCTTTAATCCTATAGCAGAACCACCTTCAGTATCTTTAACAGTTTCTTCACCAACTACTAATTCTGAATTATTCTTAACTATCATTTCAGCAACTGGCACTTCAACTACTAAAGCTTCAATTTTTCCTGATTTTAAGCTTAATACTAAGTCATTAACATTTGATAATAATTGAATATCAGCCTCTGGGATATTATCTTTAGCTACATCTGCTTGAATAGCACCCATTTGAGCTCCAACCTTTTGTCCTTTTAAATCTGCAAAAGATTTATATTTATCTTTATCTTCTGCTCTTACTACTATTCCTTGTTCAGCTACATAGTAAATATCTGAAAAGTCTACTGCTTCTTTTCTTTCTTCTGTAGGAGTCATAGCTGATATAACTAAATCTATCTTACCTGATGGTACTCCTGCTACTAATGAATCAAAATCCATGTCTTTAATTTCTAATTCAACTCCCATATCTTTTGCTATTTCTTTAGCAATATTAATATCAAATCCTACTATTTCATCTTTTCCTTCACTATTAATTATATGAAACTCATAAGGAGCATAATCTGCACTTAAACCTACAACTAATTTCCCATCTGCTTTTATTTGAGATAGCTTGTCTCCTTCATCAGCTTTCTTTCCACAACTAATTAATCCTATACTCATTACTCCGATAGTTGCTATTGCAAATATCTTCTTTAACATTCCTTTTTTCATGTTTAAACCCCCCTAATTATTTACTTCTTGCCCTCTATTTTTACGATAGCATAATTATACACCTAGTTTTCATTTTTATGCAATACTTTTTTATTAATTTTTTATATTTTTTTATAATTATAATTTTTTATTATTTTCACTATAAAAAACTCCTATTTTTTATAGAAATACTATGTTTTATATATGATAAGTCGAATTATATTATTCATTTTTTAAGAACTTTTATACATAAACTTTAATTAATATTGAAAATTTATGCATAAAATAAAGTTGTCAGATTGTATTTATATTAATTTTTTTATGCAGTTACACTTTTCTTATAAATACATATATTATTATTGGAACATTAGTACAGCAATAATTAGGAGTGATATTTTTTGACTTATAACAAAGAAAGGCATTTTTTCCTAGGAGGTAATACTTATAAGGGCTTCCATTCATTTTTTAACTATCTAATTAATAAAGAGGAAGCTAATAGAGTTATTTGTATTAAGGGAGGTCCAGGAACTGGAAAATCTTATTTGATGAAAAAGGTAGCCGCTTTCTTTCTAGATAAAGGCTATTCAGTTGAATATAATCATTGTTCTTCTGATGAGAAATCTCTTGATGGAATAGTAATACCAGAATTAAAAATCGCTATGCTTGATGGCACTGCTCCACATATGGTGGATCCAATATATCCTGGTGCTATTGATGAAATAATAAATATGGGAATTGCCCTAGATAATGATGCTCTTTCTTTAAACAAAAAAGAATTAATTAGTGTATATAAAGAAATAAGCAACAATTTCCAAAGAGCTTACAAATTTCTTTCTTCAGCTAAACCTATCCACGATGATTGGAGTAGATTAAATTCTAAGGCTCTGGATTATAGTAAAATAATTACTATAACTGATAGTCTTAAGGAAGAAGTTTTTAATAAGCAAAAATCTGGATTTGGTGATGAAAGGCATATATTTGCAACGGCATTTACACCTAGTGGAATACTCACCTTTACCCAGGATTTGGTTGCTAATTATAAACACAAGTTTGTATTACAAGGAGGTCCTGGTTTCAGCAAGACTAAAATCCTTTTAGAATTAGGAAAGCTTGCTCAAAAGAAGGGCTACTTCGTAGAATATCTCCATGACCCATTTAATCCTGAAAGAATTGAGCATATTTTAATTCCTGAAATATCAGTTTCAATAGTTACTGAAAACGAAATTAGTAAATGCTCCTTTGAGGGTAAAATCTATAATATTGAAGATTTTTGTGATAATTCTATTTTAAAGAAAAATGAAAAAGAAATAGAATATGATAAGTATATTTTTAATGAATTAACTGATAAAGCATTAAAATTAATATCTAATGCTCATACCATTCATGATGATTTAGAATCTTATTATATAAAATCTTTAAATTTTGATTTATTAAATAGTATTTTTAATGACACAATTAACAAGCTAACAAAATATATATAAATATATAGAACTCAAATTCTTATTAATACTCCTTAAAAAGTGCTGTGGCACAAATAAAGAGGCTGCCTAGGCAGCCTCTAATTAAGAATTTAAAATGTAAAATGTAGAATTATTGTGCGAAAGCACACTACTTATTATTTAACTAAGTTTATTATGAATAATAAAGAAATAATAGAAATAGCTATACATAGTATTGAATAAATATATTTTTCCTTTCCAAAACTATTTAATAGAAATCTAATTCCCCATAATGCCATTGTAATACATATACCTATTTGTAATGGGAAATATGAATTAAACATTGGCATAATGTTAATGAAATGATATGTTGTTAAAAAAGTAAGTACAATAATTACACTAGTTAAAATTGCTGCTATTGTGCATATTAGTGTAAATAACTCCTTAAAATCAAACTTCTTCATATCCCTCTACTCCTTTATTAAATCTTCAAACTCCTCTTCGTTTAATACATTTACTCCAAGGTCAATAGCTTTTGTAAGTTTAGAACCTGCCTCTTCTCCAGCTATTACATAGTCTGTTTTCTTGCTAACACTGCCAGCTACCTTAGCTCCTAAAAGCTCTAGTTTAGCTTTTATTTCTCCTCTTGAATAATTCTTTAATGTCCCAGTAACTACTACAGTTTTTCCTTCAAAAGGACTAGCAATTATTTCTTTTTCTTTAAATATTGGATTAACTCCAAGCTCTAAAAGTTCATTAATAGTATTAACGGCTTTTTCTTCCTTAAAGAATTCCATTACACCTCTAGCTACTATATCTCCAACATCTTGAACTGATACTAAATCTTCAAAACTTGCATTTTTTAAACCATCAATAGATTTAAACTTATTAACTAAATCTTTAGCAGTTTTAACTCCTACATTAGGAATTCCTAAAGAATATATAAATCTATATAATTCACATTCCTTACTTTTTTCAACTGCATTTAAAAGATTCTCTGCCTTCTTTGGTCCAAACTTATCTAATTGTAATAATTCTTCCTTATTAAGCTTATATAAATCTGCTATAGATTTAATATCTAGCTTTTCAAATAATTGTTCAGCAGTTTTTTCAGAGAAGCCTTCAATATTCATGGCATCTCTAGATGCAAAATGAACTATACTCTTTACCATTTGTGGTTTACATGACAATGTATTTTCACAGAAATAATGAACTCCATTTTGTACTAAATGTGCTCCACAAGCTGGACAAGTTTCAGGAACATTTATTTCTTCTGTTCCTTCTAATGAAGAATCTACTACTCCCATAATTTCAGGAATAACATCATTAGATCTTCTTACAAATACTTCGGCACCAATTCTAACACCTTTTCTTCTAATATCATCTATATTATTTAAGGTAGCTCTTCTAACAGTTACACCTGCAAGATCAATTGGTTCTAATATAGCAGTTGGTCCAACTCTACCACTTCTTCCAACATTCCATTCAACTTCTAATAATTTTGTTGTAGCTTCTTGAGCTTCAAATTTATATGCTATTGCCCACTTAGGGAACTTAACTGTATATCCTAACAGCTCTCTTGTTCTAATATCATCAATAGCTATAACTACACCATCAATATCATAATTTAAATCAAATCTTATACTTCTTATATAATCTATTTCTTTTTCTATTTCCTCTATAGATGAACAATATCTAACATATTCATCCATTGGAAATCCTTTTTCTTTTATAAAATTTAGCATTTCCTCATAAGTCTTAAAAGGTTCTCCCTCTTTATATCCTACATCATAGAAAAATGCTGATAAATTTCTCTTTGCAGTTTCTTTTAAATTTAGATTTCTTAAAGCTCCAGCTGCACCATTTCTTAAATTCTTAAGAGGAACTGTTGCAGTTTTATTATAATTTTCAAAGGCTTCAGTAGTCATTATAGCTTCGCCATGTATCTCGAATAAATCACTATTATCTATTCTTAAAGGAATAGATTTTATTGTTTTAACCTGTGCTGATACTTCTTCACCAACTTCTCCATTACCTCTTGTAGCTGCAGAAGCTAATATACCATTTTCATCATAAGTTAAATTAACTGTTAATCCATCAAACTTCTTAGTAAGAACATATCTTGGAGCTGGTAAAACCTCTCCTCTAATATTCATTTCACTAATAAATCTAAGATTTCTATTATGCCAAGCCTTTAATTCATCAATACTTTGAGCCTTATCTAAACTCCAAAGTCTAGCTCTATGAGGATACTTAACAAATCCCTCTAAAATCCTATCACCAACTCTAACAGTAGGAGAATACGGAAGAACATAATTTATTTCTTCCTCTAAAGCCTTAAGCTCATAATACTTTTGGTCATACTCCTGATCAGTAACTGACGGATTATCCAAAGCGTAATATTCATAAGCATATCTATTTAATTCTTCAACTAATTCTTCAATTCTTTTCTTTTTATCCAAATAAAACACCCCTAGTTATAATGGATAATGAATAATGCATAATTGATAATTGTCGAAATAATTCAGACAAGCTGAATTATGAAAGTTTTAAAATTCTCACTATGTGAGAATTTATACTTTAATTATAAATTTATCAATAAGCATTATTCATTATATAAGTTTTTTCATTCTTTCATTTCAATTTTGCGTCAGCAAAAGAGAAGCTTCATTCTTTAATTCCTTAAATTCCGACCTCGGAGGAATTTATACCTTAATTATGCATTGCGCACTTTAATCAATGCACAATTAATAATGCATAATGCATAATTGTTGATATAATTCAGCAAGCTGAATTATGAAAATTTATAAATTCCCAAGGAATTTATACCTTTATTCTTTAATTCTTTCATTTCGATTTTGCCAATGCAAAAGAGAAGCTTCATTCTTTCATTCCCCTAAATTCCGACCTTGGAGGAATTTATACCTTAATTATGCATTGTACATTGTGCATTATGCATTTGCTACAGCATTTCTAGGTTTGCTAATGAAAGCATAAGTATCTTTATCCCTTGGCTATCAAAGGCTATAGTAAGTTTCTTATCGCTTCCTGTATCTGCAATTGCTACTACTGTTCCAACTCCAAATTTGCTATGTTTTACCTTTCTTCCCATAGTAATCTCATCTCCTGAAACTGTAGATGTAGGTTTTTGCGGTTGTGGTTTTGGTTTATTCATAGAGCTTCCTCTTAAACTATGAGGATTATTAAAGCTGCTTTCTGGTTTGAACATAGCTTTTCTTGTTTCTTGTGCTCCTCCAGTGGCTGATACATATTCCTTTAAATCTGGTTTGATTTCTGCTATGAAATCAGATTGAGGATAGGCTACAGTTCTTCCAAATTGTCTCCTAACTTCAGCAGATGTCATAAATAGTTGTTCTTTAGCTCTAGTTATCCCAACATAGCAAAGTCTTCTTGACTCTTCCATTTCTGACTCACTATCAAAGGAGGCAACTCCTGGGAAGATACCATTTTCCATTCCTACCATAAATACTACCGGGAACTCTAACCCCTTAGCACTATGAACTGTCATTAAAACTATTGTATCATCTTCCTCTTCAAGCTTATCAGTATCTTGAACTAAGGATACCTTCTCTAAGTATGCAGATAAACTCTTATCTTCATTACTCTTTTCAAAATCAACAGCATCTGATACTAATTCTTTTAAGTTTTCTATTCTACTCTTATCTTCTATTTCATCTGACTTTTCTAACTCAGCTATATATCCTGTTTCCTTTAATATAGTTTCTATTAAAACAGATACAGGTAAAACTTCGCTCATATCTACGAATCTTTCCATCATTTCCATAAATACTTCTATTCCACCACAATTTCTTGCAGTAAGAGTTGGGATATTTCTAACTGTATTTAAAGCATCCCATAATGGAAGCTCATAATCATCAGCAAAATCTACAACTTTATTAACAGTTGCATCTCCAATTCCTCTCTTTGGAACATTTATAATTCTTCTTAAGCTTATGCTATCTGTAGGATTTATTAATACCTTTAAATATGAAAGCATATCTTTAATTTCTTTTCTATCATAGAATCTAGTTCCACCTAAAATTTTATATGGAATATCATTTCTTCTTAGACTCTCTTCAAATATACGTGATTGAGCGTTAGTTCTATAAAGAATTGCGAAATCTTTAAAGCTTTTATTTTCTTCCTTCTTTATTTTATTAATTTGACTTGCAACAAAGTTTCCTTCATCGGAGTCTGAATATGCTCTATATACTTTAATTTTATTTCCTGATTCTTGTTCAGTTCTTAAAACTTTACTTTTTCTATTGGCATTATTAACTATAACTACATTGGCTGCATCTAAAATATTTCCCTTTGAACGATAATTTTGTTCAAGTTTTATTACTTTTGCATTAGGATAGTCCTTCTCAAAGTCTAGTATATTCCTAATATCAGCCCCTCTCCATTGATATATGCAGTTATGAACAACAATGTCATTTGCTATATAATTTCTTGCATAATCTACATTTAAATCATAAACATTTCCATTATATTCTTCAAATTCTACAGAAATTATTTTATCTTCAATAATATTATTATCATCTAAAATAGGTAATGCCATTCCTACTCTTAAGCTACCCATTGGCATAAACTTAAAAGTATTATCAGAAGTTAATTTTGCCTTTTTAACTATTTCAAAGTCCTCACAAGTTCTTTCAAGCTTTTTAGCAAATTCTTCTGCATCATCATATAAGGCTCTTTCTGTTTCTACTCTAAAAGTTTTTCTTTGGCCATCTCTAACATTAAATCCAGCAGCTACAAATTTATTTTTATCTTCTCCTCCTGAAGTATTTAGACCTATTCTATGTGAGTAAACTCCTCTTTCTTTTGATTTACGTCCACCAAAGAAGCTTAAATTAATTAACTTTCTTATACTTTCTCCTCTAATCACTGCAGAACTTATGTGATGAGGATAATCTTTATATAAAAATTCTTCTTCCATTAATTTATCTGCTGCATCAAAAGTATTTATTTCCTTAAATAAATTATTTATTTGCTCTTGTCTTAAGCTTATATTTCTTCCTCTAGCATTGAATACTACTTTAGGAATGCCATATTTAACAGAATAAAATTCTTCATAATAAGTTGCTTCTCCTTTAGATTCACAAACCTTTAGTATCCACATCTTATCTGCTTGTTCTCCGTTTAATCTAACTGCTAATCCACTAGCTTTTCTATTTTCTCTACTTCTAATTGAAGAAGTTTGCCCTATTCTATAACCAAATCCATTTTTATACATAAGATAAACGTAGTATTTTCCTTCTCCATTTAAAACTCTAGTAAATGTTAAATGGTTTGGTGTAGATTTTATAATTTTTCCACTTTCAGTAATTACTTTTACTATAGTGCCTTCATAATTTCTTTTAGCAATATTCTTAACCTCTAGTAATTTGCTCTCACCATTACCTACGGCAACTCTAACCTTATTATTTTCATTTAATTCTTCTATTTTAATTTTTCCATTTTCGCCTTCAATTAAAGTTCCTTCAACTAAACACTGGTCATCGTCCCCTACTACGCAGATGTTCTTATGACTCTCTGCAAGTAATCTAATTAATTCATATTGAACTTTATTTGTATCTTGGTACTCATCTACCATAATATATTGGAATTTTCTTTGATAGAATTCTAAAGTTTCTTTATTACTTTTAAATAACTCTACTGTCTTAAATATTAAATCATCAAAGTCTAAGGCATTGTTTTCCTTTAGTCTCTTTTGATACATTTCATAGACATCTGCTATTTTCTTTTCTCTAAAATTACTTTCATGTTCTCTCATAAAGCTTGCAGGACTTTGCATATTATCCTTAGCTTTACCTATCTTACCCATTATTTCTTGTAAGGTTATATCTTTATCATTTATATTTAAAGATTTCATACACTCTTTCATAAGAGTCTTTTGATCTGAAGTATCATAAATTGTAAAATTCTTTTTATATCCTATTTTATCTATTTCTCTTCTAAGTATCTTTACACAAGTAGAGTGGAAGGTTGATATCCACATATCTTCAGCTCTTTCTCCTATTAAAGCTTTAACTCTGTCTTTCATTTCTTTAGCAGCTTTATTAGTAAAAGTTATAGCCAAGATTTTATATGGTAAAACACCTAAATCATTTATCATATGAGCCATTCTATATGTCAAAACTCTAGTTTTTCCTGAACCAGCTCCTGCTAGTATTAATACTTGACCCTCTACAGTAGTGGCCCCTTCATATTGCTCTCTGTTAAGTAATGACTTTAAATCCATCTATACAGCTCCTTTCCTATTACTAACATATTATATCATACATATCTTTTATATTGTTGCCAAAATAGCATCAAAATAGCTATATTATATATAAAATAAACATGAATAAAATTAAATAAAAAAACTCCTTATGGAGCTTCAAAAAATAACTTATTTTAAGTAAATTATATGTAAATTGTAATTCTATGTGAAATATTATATTCATATTTTTATTCTCTTGAATTTTATCATTCATAAATAATTTAACTTTTTACAATTTTTGAATTATAATCTAATAATAGCCACCATTTTATATCAAAGGTTAAAATTAATGATTCTTATGATTTTTTTCTGTAAAAGTTTACTTACTCTATATGACTGGTTTTCATTCTCAAGAAAACATTTACATTCTAAGCAAACAAAAAACGCAACCCTTGGGGCTAGGCTGCGCTTTAGCAATAAGCAATAAATAAAAAGGGGGCTATTTATTCCTTTTATTTATCCTTGCAAAGATATTATATTTCATACACTTTAAAAATGCAAGTTATTTCGAAATAATAATGCAAAAAAAATACCATTATGAATGATTTTACTTCATATTTTTTTAACATTCGTTAAAAGCCTTTTAATATGTTAATTTCCTCTTCTGTAAGCTCTCTATATTCGCCTTCTTCTAAGTCTTCATCTAGTTTTAAGGTTCCAAACTCTACTCTTTGTAAGTAAACTACAGCCTTTCCTACAGCTTCAAACATTCTCTTAACTTGATGGTACTTTCCTTCTTGGATTGTAACCATAACTTCTGAGCCATCTTCTGTAGCTTCTAGTATTTCAAGCTTAGCTTCCTTACATACATATCCATCATCTAATGTTATACCAGCTTTAAATTTCTTAACATCAGCTTCTGTAACCTTCTTGTCTATTTTTGCATAATAAACCTTATCAACCTTCCACTTAGGAGATATTAATCTATGATTTAATTCTCCATCATTAGTTAATAATAAAAGTCCTACAGTATCTTTATCTAATCTTCCAACTGGGAATGGATTGAAAACTTGATGCTCAACTTCTAATAAATCTATTACCGTTTCATCTCTATTATCAACAGTAGCTGAAACTACTCCGTCTGGTTTATTCATCATCAAATAAATATATTTTCTATAAAAAATCTCTTCACCGTTAGCTACTATTTTGTCAACTTCAGGATCTACCTGCATACCATTATCTTTAACTAATTCACCATTTACTTCTATAAGCCCTTTTTTTATAGCTTGCTTAATTTCTTTTCTACTTCCATAACCCAAATTAGCTAAAACCTTATCTAGTCTTTCCATAAAGGCACCTTCTTTCTTAGTATATTTAAACTACTATGAATTATTTTATTACTTAAAATGAAAAGATACAAGGAAAAGAATGAAAAATTAAGAATGAAGAGTGAAGAATTGTTTCTTTCTGTTTTTATGTATAAAAAATGGACCATTATAAATAGTCCATTAAATACACTTTAATTTTTATACTAGTTGAGACATTATCTTAGGCACATAGTTTTGTGTTTCTTCTGGCATTTTATATAAATCACTTGGAGAATTTACTCCTCTTCTTGCAACTGTTCCCGGTCCTGCATTGTATGCCATAAGTGCCATTTCAACATTTCCATTATAACTATCTAAATAAGATTTAATATGCTTAACTCCAGCCTCTATGTTTTCATCGATATCAAAGGGATTTTTTACTCCATAAGCTTCACTATTAAAATCCATTAACTGCATAAGTCCCTTTGCTCCTGCACTTGAAACTGCATTTGGATTAAAATTTGATTCTTGCTTTATAATAGCTAATACTAAATTTTTATCCACACCATATTTACTAGAATATTTATCAACAGCATTATAAATTTTATCCATATCCACAGAAGCATTTTCATAGTAATATATTTTAGCATCATCACTATTTATATTACTATCTATTTTATTATTAGCTTCTAATATTATTTCTCCAGTTTGTATTGGTTCTGTTCTTATTCTTAATGGAATATCCTCTAGTCTTTGTCCTGAGCCTAAAGCTGTATAAGTAAATGAACTTTCATTACTATTTGAATTATCCTTTGAATTCATATTCTCCATTTTATCATTTAACATAGTTTCATAAACCAAATCAAATTCTGGTCCATCACCTATTGCTTGCTTTAACACATCTTTACTTATAGTTAAGCCTAAAAAATCTTCCACCTTAGATATATTCACAGTTTTCCCTCGCTCTCAATATTATACTATTATTAATTTCGTGTATAACATATTATTCTTGAGTCCTAACTTGGAATTCTAAATCATAATAATCTTCATAATTTAACTTTTTATAAAAACTCTTACTTAATACTAAAATTCTATATTTCCCAGGAGTAAATGGAAGGAAGGTATAATAATTTTTCTTACTATAAGGCTGTACCCTTACCCAATTTCCCTTTTCCATAATATAAAATTCATAGCATACATCTTTTCCACCTTCACTAGTTGCCTCAAAGGTTATCTCTTTACCCACTAAAATATTAGAAGTCTCTATATTAATTTTAGTATTTGTTATAGGTACTGCTTCATTTACATAAATTGATATTTCCTTTTTCACATCATATTCTTCTTTACACTGTGCATTTTTAGCGTATATTTCAAAGGTATATTTCCCAGGACATTTAGGTTTAACTTTAATATATTTACTAGCAATAAAACCTGTATCCTCTACTTCATGTCCATTAATTTTAGTTTTATATCTAAGTAATACATTCTTTGTATTTTGAGTTATTATTTCAAATTCTATTTTATCTCCTACTAAATAAGATTCCTTCCCTTCTAAAAGAATATAATCAATTTCTGCTTCTTGATAATCCTTCACTTGGAAGAATATATAATCATGGGCATCATATTCTCTAGAGGAATACTTATCAATTACTCTAACTTCAACTTCATATTCTCCACTTTCTTCTGGAGTAAAGTTAACCCAATTAGTAACTCCATAATTACTTCTTTCTTTTTCAATTCCATCTTTATAAACTATAAATGAGTATTGAAGAAATGTTCCGCCTTCAGCTTTCACCTTTAAATTTATAGGATAACCCTTAATGCAGCCTCTAGTTTTACTTGCACTAATATCTATAATTTTTACAGGCTTCTCTCCCTTTTTATCAATTTTAAAGAGAATTTCTTTTTGATCTTCATAATCTCCATTAAAAGAAATATCTTTAACCTTTAATATAATTTTATATTCTCCATCTGCTTTACTTTCCCAATTAAAGCTTTTAGATCTAATATATCCACTATCTTCAGCAACTGGCCCTTCTACTATATATCTATATAATAGCTCTTTACCTCCTACTACTGAAGCTTTAAATAATACATTATTTCCACATAATTGTGGTGAACTTAATTCTGAAGTAAAACTTTTAATTTTCACTTCTTCATAAGGTTTTATTGAGTAAATCATAGCTGCTCTATCATCATAAGTCTTATTAGAAAAAATATCCCTTACATAACATAATAATTTATATTCTCCTGCTTCTCTTTCAGAAAAAGCTATTAAATTCTTTGTAGAATAATCTTGAATACAGTTAATTCTTCCATTTAAATCTACTCTTAAAAATTTATATAGAATAGTTCTAGACTTTTCATAATTCACTCCAACCTTAAAAATAAGTTCTTCACCTACTAAAAGATCATTAGATAAGCATTTAAATGATGTAACTTCTATAACTGGTTGTTCATTAACCTTAAATTTAACTGTGGTAAAATCATCTAAATTATTATATGAAGATGGTCTTTTACATTCTATTAATATTTCTCCCTCTCCAATTCTTGTAGTAGTAAAGGTTAACTTATTTTCTGTACTGTAATCTCTTAAAGGTTCCCAACCTTGATTACCTTTTAGCCAAAATCTATATAATAAGACCTCTTCATCCCCTGGGGAAAGAACATCTAAATTAAGCTTTTCACCAAGTATTAAGCTTGTCTTATCAATTATTACTTCTTGTATTAATTTATTATTACTATTATTCTTCTCTTCAATAATTTCCTTTTCATTTACACCATTTACCTTATACTTAGTTCTTAGAGTATTAGTAACACCTGAAGCTTTATCTATAGTTTGTATCATTAGCATATAATTCCCTGGCTTTTTAGGCTTCCATTTACACTCTTGATTGTTAGAATAGTCTTGTATTTGTTTCCAAGTAAAACTTCTTTCATTAGGAGTTCCTTCTAAAAACTTGTATTCTAGATTTCCTTCTCCTTCTGATATTACCTTTATATTAATTTCCTCATTTACAATAGATGGACTATCTTTATCGAAAGCTATATTTATCTCACTCATATTCTCTCACCTGTTTTTCTCAATATTACATAATATTATTATACATTTATTCCATAAAAATACAAAACGAATTTTGTCACATATATATAAAAATAAGGATAAACCGTAATTGATATTTCTACAGTTTATCCTTTAATATTACTCTCTATTAGCTTTATTAGGTTTCTTTCTAATCTTAAATCGTCTTCTTTTGTCCTTTTTTTAGGATTATTGGTTCTTCCACCTGCACGTCTTATTTTTTGAGATATGTGTCTTTCTTCTAATAATCTATCAATATTTTCTTCATTATAATAATATCCCTTAGGATTTATTACATAGGCTTTTTTACCTAAAGCAATAGCTGCCACTCCATAATCTTGACTAATTACTATATCTTTTTCTTTACATATGTTTATTACATACATATCTACACTTTGAAATCCACTATCTACTACTTTAACTTCTCCATATTCTAAATATATATAATGGTTGATATCACAAAAAACTATTAATTCCAGATTATATTTTTTTGCTATATTTTCAATAATGGAGATGCCTGGACAAGCATCTCCATCTACAATAATTCTCATTATTTTAATTTAGCTTCTAATTCAGCTTTTAATTCTTCAAAACCTGGTTTTCCAAGTAAAGCAAACATGTTCTTCTTGTATGCTTCAACTCCTGGTTGGTCAAATGGATTAACTCCTAATAAATATCCACTAATTCCAACAGCTTTTTCGAAGAAGTAAACCATATATCCAAAGTAATATGGGCTAAGTTCTGGAATATTTAACACCATATTTGGAACTCCTCCATCATTATGAGCTAATAAAGTTCCATTAAATGCTTGCTTATTAACAAAGTCTATAGTTTTGCCTGTTAAGAAGTTTAATCCATCTAAATCTCCTTTAGCTTCTTCTATTAAAACTTCTCTTTTAGCTTTTTCTACATTAAGAACAGTTTCAAATAACATTCTACTTCCTTCTTGGATGTATTGTCCCATTGAATGTAAGTCTGTAGAGAAATCTACTGCAGCAGGGAAAATTCCTTTTTGATCTTTTCCTTCTGATTCTCCAAATAATTGCTTCCACCATTCGTTGAAATAGTGTAATCCTGGTTCATAGTTAACTAATATTTCTACATTCTTACCTTTATTATATAGAATATTTCTCATTGCTGCATATTTGTAGCAATCATTATTCATAACATCATCAGTTGCATATGCTTCTCTAGCATCTGCTGCACCTTGCATCATTTCATCTATGCTAATTCCAGCTACTGCTATTGGTAATAATCCAACTGCTGTTAATACTGAGAATCTTCCACCTACATCATCAGGAATTACAAAGGTTTCATATCCCATTTCATCAGCTAATGATTTTAAAGCTCCCTTGCTCTTGTCAGTTGTAGCAAATATTCTTTCTTTTGCTCCATCAACACCATATTTCTTTTCCATGTAATCTTTAAATACTCTAAATGCTATTGCAGGTTCAGTTGTAGTACCTGACTTAGAAATAACATTTACACTTATATCTAATCCTTCGATTGCATCTAAAAGGTCAGCTAAGTATGTTGAACTAATGTTGTTTCCAACAAAGAATACTTGTGGTGTTTCTCTTTTATTTTTTCCTAAAACATTATAAAAATTATTATTTAACATTTCTATAGCAGCTCTTGGTCCTAAGTATGAGCCACCTATTCCTATTACTATTAAAGCATCTGAATTTTTCTTTATCTTTTCAGCTGCGTTCTTTATTCTTTCAAATTCATTTTTGTCGTAGTTTATCGGTAAATCTAACCACCCTAAAAAGTCATTTCCTGCGCCTGTTCCATTCATAAGAGTGTTATGTGCACTTTTAACCATTGCCTCCATATTAACTAACTCTTGTTCTAATTTTACATATGGTTCTACTTTAGATAAATCTAGTCTTAAACCTTTATTCATTAATTTAACCTCCGAATCTTTCTAGGAATTTTTGTCGATTTATACTTATATATTATACCATAGTTTAACTTATATAATAAAAAATTTTTCTAAATTAATAGTATTTTGTAGATTTATATAAAATTTTCTATGTAAATTCAATAAAAATATTTCTCTTTTATATTATGCTCATTTATTTTAAATTATAATTTAATCACTATTTTAAATTAAAAAAAGAATTATTAAAGTGATTTGAAAAATCACTTCGATAATTCTTTATCTTATATTTAAAAATATTATGCTAAAATTAAATCCTTTAGATAAACCCAGCTACTTATTTCTTTTAATAAGGCTTTATTATCTGTTATTTTACTAACTGTATAAGTTTCTTTCTTCACCCACTCTGGAATTGTTTCTCCTGTTGCATAGTTAGTTCCAACTACCTTTACCTTAGATCCTTCTACTATAGTCCCTGTTATTGGATACACCTTTACTCCATTATTATTAAATACACTATAACCAGGATTTGCATCTGCGCAATCTATTGCATTTTGTAAGTTACTAAAGGCTCCTATTTGTGAAGCTGAATCTTCCCAAGTTCTTCTTACCCTATATAGCTCTGTTGGTGGTGGATTTAGATTATCTATTTCCACTTGTATAATATTTAAGAATCTTTGCCATCCCATATCTAGGGTTCTATGAGGACAATATTTACCACTAAAATCTTGATGTTTTTTCACATTATTTATTGTCCATCCATATTGTTTTAATAATGCTGCAACTTCCTTTGCTGCTCTTTTCTCTGCATTAATAAACCTATCCCCTCCTGATTTTGAATAACAAATTTCTACCCCTATATAATATCTGTTACCTTCACCAGTTCCTCCATCTCCAGCATGCCAGCCATTTCTATTTAGTGGCAAACCTAGAATTGCCTCCTTATCATCTACAGCAATATGAAAAGATGTAGAGTTAGTATTAGTTTGCATGTAAGAAATCTCATTTGATGCAGAAGCATCATTTGCAGTATTGTGAATACAAATCCCCCTTGGTGTCATTGAATAAGGGCATTTCAAGCTATACTTGTCTGATGAAATTAGTCTTTGAATTAAAGCCATTTAAAATCCTCTCCTTTTTTATTTTTATTATTTTAGAAAGTACCTTCTCATGTCTTATATACGTAATAAAATAAACTTTTTTAAAAGTTCTTAAATAAAATTCTAAAATTAAATATTTATGTTAAAATCATATTAATTTAAAGTTATAAAAGGGAGATAAACTTATGAATTTAACAATAAAAAAAGATTGTTTTGATATTAATTGGAAGGAAGTTAGAAATATTATAAAAACAGTAGGAATGTCATATGTAGGTGAGGAGCTTCATAAAAAGTCCTTTGAGAATAGTTATACTGTTGTTTTTATTTTTGATAATGAAAAGCTAATAGGCTTTGGTAGAGCAATTTCAGATGGTGTCCGACAATCTGCTATATATGATGTTGCTATTTTACCAGAATATCAAGGTTTTGGTGTAGGCAAATTAATTATTGAGAATATAATAAATAATACCCCTACTTGCAATTTTATTCTTTATGCATCTCCAGGTAAGGAAGGTTTCTATGAATCCCTTGGCTTTAGAAAATTAAAAACTGGCATGGGTTTATTTATGGATATGGAAAGAATGAAAGCTAGAAACTTTATAGAATAAAATTTTTTCTTATATTAATCTAATGATAGTAACAAATATTATGCAGTCTACATAGTATAGAATATGTGCATTACAATTATGAATGTGCAAATATAATTATATTTATGGAGATGGATAACATGACTTATAGTTATACAAATGATAATTGGTTTTTCTATACTGATGACAAAAAAGAAGATAAAAAAGATAACTGCTGTAGAGAAAGAGAAAAAGACCACGGTAAAGATAGAGAAGAAGATAAGAAGAGAAAAGATGAATATTTCTGTAAATGCTACAGAAAAGAAGAAGAAGAGAAAAAAGATGAATGTGGATGTCCTAAAAAGCACCATGAAGATAAATGTGATAAAGATGATAAGAGAAAAGAACCTGTAGAACTTTATTGTAAATGCTACAAAAAAGAAGAAGAAAAGAAAGAAAAAGACTGTGAAGAAGATAGAAAAGATCATGACGACTATTGTAAGTGTCCAAGACCTAAAAAAGAAAAAGACTGTCATGAAGACAAAAAGAAAGATGATGAATATTTCTGCAAATGCTATAGAAAAGAAGAAGATAAAAAAGACAGAGATGAAAAAGATAATTGTTGCAGAAGAGAAGATGAATATAAAGAAGATAGATGCAGAAAAGATTATGATGATAAGAAAGATGATAGATGCTGTAGAAGAGATTATGATGATAAGAAAGATGACTATTCTTATGAAGATTACTTCAAATGGTGCAAACGTAACTATGAAGGAAGAAATAAATAGTAATTTATATTTTTAATATTATTTAATCTTAAATGTCTTAGCTGTATCTTATAGGGTTATGCCTTATAAGATACAGCATTTTTTTATACTAATCTCTAATTAAACATAAAAAAATTAAGAGCCACCTAAGCAGCTCCTAATTAATCTTATATTATAGGATAGTCCCTTAATATAACTACTTTGTAATTGTGTCGAAAATTATATAGGTAATGCTTTTATTATATAAATCCCCTTATTAATATTCACAATCACCTATAGGGTTTTCAATTAAAGTTGCAATTCTAAACATATGCTTATGACCATCACTCTCTCTTGTACAAGCAAATACATAATGAACATGTCTTTGTCCATTACCTACTGATATTGCTGGGCCTGTACATATATCAATTACATGATAATGGTCATTAAAGTTATCTGTTCTAGTTACTATTCTATGAATATGATTGCCACCTTTACAAGGTATTGCATCTCCACTAACTCCTGCAAAACGGTGATTATGATATTCACCATCAAGACCTTCTCTAACTATTTCTGTACTACCAAGAAATTCGTGAACGTGATTTCTTACCTCTTCGTCACATCTTACTGTAGTTACTTCTTCTTCACATCTCATGGTTTAACCCCTTTCTCTTTTGTTACCTAACTTTTCATTAAATAATCTTTTGTTACATAATATATAATATTTATTTACCATTGTTTTTGTTACTACTTTATAAATAAATATCTTTCCATCCCCAATTTTCCCAGTATAAAGTACCTTTTGTACAGTTTCAACAATAGCTTCTGTTGGTATTTTGCATACAACAACATCAATCTTAACCTTAGGAAGAAGCCTAGTATCCATAGGTGCTCCTCTGAAGAAGGTTGGATTTCCTTTTTGCATACCGTGTCCTAAAACATTTGTCACTGTAAGTCCTGTTACACCAAGCTTTTCAAGAGCAAAATCTGGATATGCAATATTGCTATGTTCTCCAATATCAAGTCCTGCTATTTCTTCTTCAGCAGATACACGAATTCCTACTGTTTTCTTAATTAAATACCATACAGCTAGAGATGATATAAATACAAAGGCTCCTACAGAAACTATACCTATTAATTGAACTCCAAGTAATTGGAATCCCCCACCATAGAATAAACCATTTTGTGTAGATAAAGTTGTAACCCCTTCTTTTGCAAATAATCCAACTTTTCCATTATACGTTGAAGATTTTCCGTTAATATTTTATAATTATTTTGTACAATTTTTATATTATTGAGGTGATAATATGAGGAGGTTCGCAAGTTCTTTATTATCTTTTGTAATGATTTTTACCTTATTTGGATGTGTTAGAGAGTCACATGAAGAAGAAATCAAAAATGCTGTGGGTGATTACTTTTCATTAATTAAATCAGGTGATTACAATAAGTCTATGGAAATGACTAATAAGGATAAAGGAGATTTTAAGGATAGTTTTGGCTTTTCTAATCTTGATGACAAACTATTAAATAATTTAATTAACACTAATATGGGTGATGTATTTAATGAGGAAGCCGAAAGTTTCATCTCTTTTGTAATGAGTAAATCAATTGGAGATTATTCAATTGATAAAGTTAAAGAAAAAAATGGAACTGCTATAGTTTCATTAAGCGGAAAATGTTTTGACTTTACAAAATTTGATCCTTCAAGTTTTGATTTTAATATTGAAGAATTATCCACAAAATATTTAAATGAACATAAAGATGAATTAAAGAAAATCTATACTAATGAAGGTCAAGCTTCAATGAATCAAAAGATTATAGATAATATATCCCCTGAAATATTCGATGAATTAAAAAAGGATATTGATGATATCGAAGAAGTAGAATTTAAAATGGAGATTTTATTAAAGAACATAGATGGACAATGGCTAATTTCTAATATTCACCAGGTTCAAGAAGAAAGTTAATTTAAATTACTAATAAAATTAATAGGTGCTGCTTTGGCAACACCTTATTTCTTTTACTCTTCTATACTTTTTAGGTATTCTACAAATTGACGTGCTGTTCTTCCAGAGCGTCCTCCTCTTTCCATAGCATGGCGCTCTGCAAGTATATCGATATTTTCAATGTTCTTCACATTATATTCCTTTAGTAATCCATGGACAATATCAAGATACTCCTTCTTATCTGGTTTAGAAAAACATATTGAAAGTCCAAATCTATCAGATAATGATATTTGCTCTTGTATAGTTTCATTTCTATGAATATCATCCCCATCTCTATCTGAAAAGGATTCTTGTACTAAATGCCTTCTATTACTAGTAGCATAAATAACTACATTTGATGTTTTAGTTGTTACAGAACCTTCTAAAATTGCTTTTAAAGCTCCAATTTCCTCATTGTTTTTTGCAAAAGATAAATCATCAATAAATATAATGAATTTCAATGGATTATTTGAAAGCTTCTCTATTAGCTCTGGAATTTTAAGTAGCTCCCCTTTTCTTACTTCTATCATCCTTAATCCCTTATTAGCATATTCATTTACAATAGCTTTTACAGTAGATGATTTTCCTGTTCCTGCATCTCCATATAAAAGTACATTAGATGCTGGTTTATTATTAATAAAAGCATAAGTATTATCAAGTACTCTCTTGCGTTCTCTTTCATAGCCAATATGATTAGATAATTTAATATTATCAGGATACTTTACAGGAATTATATCTCCATTATTATATGTAAACATAATATTATTTGCGTATATTCCATATCCTAAGGTAAATAGCTTGTCCATTCTTTCCTTATACATTACTTTAAAATCATAATGTAAACTTGTTTCCCACTCTGGTAAAAATATATTACATCCTATTCCACTCTTTATATCCTTTGCCGTAATTCTTGAAATCTCCTGTAAGGTTTGAAGTTCTTCAATAACACATCTTTCTAGCCTTTGAGATATTCTTTCTCTATTAGATAATTTTCTTACATATAAATTTTCATCCAGTGTAATAAGCTGCCATATATAATCAGAAAGATTTTCATTTCTTTGAAAAAGTTCATGAACAAAATTACTATACTTTTCTACCTTATCTAATAAATTTAATTCCTTCATATTAATAATATCTAAAAATACTCTTATAACCTTATCATCTAGTATGTTATTAAATACTACAAAGGATTTTATCTTTAAATTTATTTCTTCTAATGAATTCATAAAACTCCCTCCTTAATATAATTATAGTTTATTTTAACCTTTCAAACAATTTACAGAAATACTCAATGTTCCTTAAACATACTTAATTAAACTATATTAAAGTAAAATTAAAAGTAGCAGATATTCTTCCTACTATCTGCTACTTTAAAATTTTCATAAAATTTAGTCTGATTTAAATAAATAAAATTTCCTAATATACTTTAACTCCTAATACAGAATTAGCCCAAGATGATAATTTATCTTTAGTTTGTCTTCCATTAAGAAGTTTTCCTTCCTTCCAATTTATATTTGGATATTGTTTTTGTAGAATCACTTCACAATTTTCAATTCCACTTCCCCCAGAAGTTGCAAATGGGATAACTGTTTTTCCTTTAAAATCATAGCTTTCAATAAATGTATTTATTATTGTTGGAGCAATATACCACCATACAGGAAAGCCTATAAAAATCACATCATAATCTTGTATTTTAGCATCACCTTCTGCAATTTTAGGACGTGAATTAAGATTTTTCATTTCTATACTACTACGACTCTTTTTATTACTCCAATTTAGATCTTCCTTAGTATAAGGCACTTCAGGACTTATTTCATAAATATCTGAATTTATTGACTCTGCAAGTAACTTTGCTATCCTTTCAGTTACACCACTTGCACTAAAATATGATACTAAAACTTTATTACTCATTTCTCTTCCCCCCAAATATTTTTTAAAATAATATTAATACCAACACCCTTGTAAACATTTACTTTATACTTAAATTATACCAATCTTTATTTTTTTCTTCAACCTACTGTTATTTGACCACATTTTTTTGCCATTGATATAATATATGTATAAACAATTAAATAATATAATTTGCATAGAATTTTAAATAAAAAACTGTCCTAGAATCTAAAATTAATTTAGATTCTAGGACAGCTTTATACTATTTTAGGTCTATTCAAATTCAATAGTTGCTGGTGGTTTTCCTGTACAATCATAGAATACTCTATTTACACCTTTAACTTCATTTACAATTCTAGTTGTTACTTTTCCTAGTACTTCCCATGGAAGGTCAGCTGATTCTGCTGTCATGAAATCACTTGTAGTTACAGCTCTAAGTGCTACTGCATAATCATAAGTTCTTTCATCTCCCATTACACCTACTGATCTCATGTTAGTAAGTGCTGCAAAGTATTGACCTATTTCTTTATCAATACCAGCCTTTGCAATTTCTTCTCTATAAATTGCATCTGCTTCTTGTACTATTTTAACTTTTTCTTCTGTTACTTCTCCAATTATACGTATTCCAAGTCCTGGTCCTGGGAATGGTTGTCTGAAAACTAATTTTTCAGGAATTCCAAGTTCTAAACCTGCCTTACGCACTTCATCCTTAAATAATAATCTTAATGGTTCAATTATTTCTTTAAAATCTACATAGTCTGGAAGTCCTCCAACATTATGATGTGATTTTATAACTGCTGATTTTCCAAGACCACTTTCAATTACATCTGGATAAATAGTTCCTTGTACTAAGAAATCTACAGTTCCAATTTTCTTTGCTTCTTCTTCAAATACTCTAATGAATTCTTCACCAATTATTTTTCTCTTTTGTTCTGGTTCTTCTACGCCTTTTAATTTTTCATAGAATCTTTCCTGCGCATTTACTCTAATAAAGTTTAAGTCATATTGTCCATTTGGTCCAAATACTTCTTCAACTTCATCACCTTCATTTTTACGAAGTAAACCATGATCAACAAATACGCATGTTAATTGGCTTCCCACTGCCTTTGAAAGTAATACTGCTGCAACTGATGAATCAACACCACCTGATAATGCACATAATACCTTACCATTTCCAACCTTTTGACGAACTTCTTCAATTGTTTTTTCAACAAAGGAATCCATTTTCCAATCTCCAGCACATTTACAAACATTATATAAGAAATTTGATATCATCTTAGTTCCTTCTTGTGTATGCATAACTTCTGGATGATATTGAACTGCATAAAGATTTTTTTCTTCATTTTCCATAGCTGCTACTGGACATACTGGTGTATTAGCTATTACTTTAAAGCCTTCTGGTGCTTTTTCTATGTAATCTGTATGACTCATCCAACAAATTGTAGATGGTGATACACCTTCAAATAACTTAGAATCTACATTTATATCTACTTTAGTTTTACCATATTCACTTACTGGAGCAGTTGCAACTTTTCCACCAAGCATATGAGCCATTAATTGTGAGCCATAGCATATTCCAAGAATAGGAATACCAGCTTCAAATAAACTCTTTTCACATAAAGGAGAATCTTCTCCATAAACACTATTTGGTCCACCAGTAAATATTATCCCCTTTGGATTCATTTCCTTTATTTCTTCAACACTTACAGTATGGGGATGAACTTCACAATAAACTCCACACTCTCTAACTCTTCTAGCTATTAATTGATTATATTGACCACCAAAGTCAATAACTAAAACTAACTCTTTATTCATAGGTTACCTCCAACCTTTAATTCTATCTACTATACTAATTCTATCTTATCCATCCTTCGTTGTCTATTTTCACACAAATGAGAAGGAATCAATAATTAAAGAATGAAAAAATGAAGGAATGAAAGAATTATGGTAATTATTAAGGTATATGCAATAATTAAATATCCAATATTATTTATTCATTTTTTTCATTAACACTTAAAATGCAATCTTAAGTGAAATCTTCATTTCTTCATCATTCTTAATTCCATATAACTCAGCTGGCTGAGTTATCTCCTAAATTATGCATTATCAATTACACATTATGCATTTTACAGCAAATTTATTTGCTGTAATTAGGTGCTTCCTTAGTTATATTTACATCATGTGGATGACTTTCTCTAATTCCTGATGCAGTTTGAACTACGAATTTAGCATTTTCATATAAATTATCTAAAGTAGGTGCTCCTAAATATCCCATTCCTGATCTAATTCCACCTAATAATTGATATATAGTGTCTGATAGGTATCCCCTATATGCAACTCTTCCTTCAACACCTTCTGGTACAAATTTCTTAGTTCCATTTTGGAAGTATCTATCACTTGATCCCTTTTCCATAGCTCCAAGAGATCCCATACCTCTATATACTTTATATCTTCTTCCTTCATATATTTCTGTTTCTCCTGGTGCTTCATCACAACCAGCAAACATTGAACCCATCATAGCAACAGATGCTCCAGCAGCTAAAGCCTTAACTATATCTCCTGAATATTTTAATCCACCGTCTGCAATTATTGGTACTCCATATTTTCTTCCTTCTTCAGCACAATCCATAACCGCTGTTAATTGTGGCACACCTACTCCTGCAACTATTCTAGTTGTACAAATTGATCCAGGTCCTATACCAACCTTAACACAATCTGCACCAGCTTCTATTAAATCTCTAGTAGCTTCTGCAGTTGCAATATTACCTGCTATTATTTGAAGGTCTGGATACTTAGCTTTAATTTTTCTTACTGCATCCATAACTCCCTTTGAATGTCCATGAGCAGTATCTAATGTAATAACATCTACATTAGCCTTAACTAAAGCATCTACTCTTTCCATCATATCAGCAGTAATTCCAACAGATGCTCCACATAATAATCTTCCTTTAGAATCCTTTGCTGCATTTGGATATGCTTTTGCTTTTTCTATATCTTTAATAGTTATTAATCCCTTTAAATTATTATCATCATCTACTAAAGGTAGCTTTTCTATTTTATGCTTCTTTAATATTTCTAAAGCTTCTTCTAAAGTAGTTCCTTCCTTTGAAGTTATAAGTGGGCTCTTAGTCATAACTTCTGAAATTGGTCTATCATAATCTGTCTCAAATACTATGTCTCTGTTAGTTATTATTCCAATTAATTGAGTTCCATGAGTTATAGGAACCCCTGAAATTCTATATTGAGACATAAGCTCTTGAGCTTCTCTTATAGTATGGCCTTCTGATAAGAATATAGGATCTGTAATAACTCCATTTTCTTGTCTCTTAACTTTGTCAACTTCTTTTGCTTGTTCTGCTATAGTCATGTTTTTGTGAATAATTCCGATGCCACCTTCTCTAGCCATAGCAATTGCCATTTTTGATTCTGTTACTGTATCCATACTTGCACTCATTAAAGGAATATTTAATGTTATTTTCTTTGTTAATTTAGTTTTTAAGCTAACTTCATTAGGTAAAACCTCAGATTTATTTGGTACTAGTAATACGTCATCAAAAGTATAAGCAGTTTTAATAATTGTTGCCATAGTTTTTCCCCCTAAAATAATTTTTATCTTTCATTTTTCAAACCATATGAAATATTTATTTCTTTTAAAGCTCTATTTTTATGTACAAAAAAAGACATACTAATCTTCTAAGTGAAGTTAATATGCCTAAAAATCTATATAACAAATATAGATATAGTATATCAAAATCACTCATAGTCGGAAATTTAAGGTTTCCGGTAGATACTCTCTGCCATATTCAGAGGATATACGAGTAAAGTTTATGTCCATTTTTTTAAATTTATAGATATTATATATCTCTGCTATGTTATTGTCAACAAATTTGCAATTTACATTTCAATTATTTTATTTTTTGGTTAATTCTTATCCAATTTCAATGAAATTCCAAATCAATCTTTCATCTTATATGCTTATCTTAACCCTATATAAGTTCCTTCATAAACATTTTTTTAAAATCTAAAAGAGTATTTGCCACTATATTATTTAGGTAATTTATTTATAATGTGGTAAACTTAATCTATTAAATATAAAAAAGGATCGTACATAACGACCCTTTTAAAATACTTATCATTTATACTATTCTAGAATAAATCTGGTAGGCTTGGGCTTTGATTTATTGGTTGTGGAGTAATTATGCCAACATCTTTTGATGTATTACTAAATATAATTTTATTAGTTAGAGTATCTCCTGCTCCAAGTCCTTCTTTAACTCTAGCTTGATATATAACTAATATATCTCCACCTAATGGTTGATTATTTTCATTAACATTATTAATAGCTATTTTAAATTTATTGTCTTCATTATCTTCTATACTTCTTGCTAGTTCCATCAACGTATTATTACCAGAAGAATCTGTTAAAACCTTATATACTTTTATATTATTAATGTCTACAGAATTAAAATTCTTATCTAAATTTAAATCAAAGGTAACATTGCTTCCTCCTAGAGTAAATCTAGAACTAAAGGTTACTGTTGCTCCTTGTGCAATCTCAAAAGCCTTATTATCATTCTCTTGAATATATACTTTATTGCCTATAATACCATTGTATAATCCATGACTGATATTTTTGACTTCTTGCTTTAAGTTCACTATAGGGGTATCTAATTTTTTTGATTCAGTAGTTAAATCAAATTTATTATACCTCATATAGCTATTACCAAATTCTAACTTGAGGTTATTATTGTCTTTCACTTTAACTGAAAAATAAATATCTGATGGTTTATTAGCTTTAAATATATATCTTCCATCTCTCATTTCTCCAGAATAACTGTATTCTATTGGATTGGCCAGAGAAAATTTTAATTTATTTCCGTCGGTAGTAACTGATTTTATACCAGAAGCTGTTCCTTGAACATATTCAAAATTATTATTTAAATTGAATTCAAACTCTGGATTAATAGTATTCTTATTTGTAACTCCACCTTTTAATCTATCTGCAACTTCTTGCATATCCTGGTCAGTAGTATTATAGTTTCCTGAATTATCAAAAGTACCTAATATATAATCACTTTTTAATTTTTCCGAGTTATATATTCCTCCTAAACTCTCATGTAATTGCCTTAAATTTGTATTAGTCTGATTACTAATATCTAAAGAAATAATTTTATATCCCTTACTTTTAATATCATTTAAAACTGTTGAATCATAACTAACACTTCCAGTATTTATTAGTACTATAGCTTTACGTACATTGCTATTCCCAAAATTATCAAATACTTTTTTAGCTGCATTTACTGCATTAGTAAAATTTCTATTATTACTATTAGAAATTTTTATAATATCATTCTGATATAGCATTCTATATCCATCTTTAGAATTAGCATCACTTACATCAAATAATGGTTTTAAAAGATTAATATTACTAGAAAAACTCTTCATTTCAACTTCTTTTGGTTGATCTATTCTCTTTCTATCTCCTATATAAGCATAATCATCGTAAGTTACTACTCCAAATTTTATATTTTTAAAATCATCTGAATTAATTATTTTATTTGTAATAGCATTTTTAAAATAAGACCATCTTTGATCCTTATTCATTTTACTTGATATATCAATAATAAATATAACTTCTCCTATTGATTCCTTATTAAAGTCTACATTGTTAGTTGTAAATTCTTTTGGGTCAATTGAATACTTTAAAGTTATTGGGCTATTTTTATCTGCATTATCTATTATTGAATCACTTTCTAGCTTTGCCAAAATATTAGGTGCTTCATTACTATTTACTGTAACTTTCAAATCTGTATTTATTACTTCATTTATACTTGTTCCATTCCATAGATAATTAACTCTAATGCTATCTAAAACCTTTTGGTTTGCACCAACCTTCTTTGAATTCATAACAAAACTAAAGGGAATATCTGCTGTATAAATTATTTTATTATTTGAATTAACTGCTTTATAATATATAGGATTTAAATTAATAGATTTTGCTTGATTTTTAGCAGTAAACTCACTAGTAAAAGTTAAATCCATAGTTGCATTTTTAATAGCATAATTTTTTGTAATTTTATCTGATACAGTACTGAAAATAGCTTCTATAGTTTTTCTATTATAAGAAGGATCAGTTGTATCTAAAAATAATCCATAGTTTTCATAATCCTCTTTTTTTAAATTAGATCCTATCATGGAAGAATGTATTTTTTCTAAATTTTGAATTTCGATTTTTCTTTGCTGCTCATTTTTACTATCTAAATCTATCCCTATAGTAAATACATTATATCCTTTATTTTTTATAATATTTCCTACTGCTTCAGCATATTGCAAACCTTTTTCACTATCACTTGTAATAATATTTGTTTTATTGCTATCTTCTTTATACTTAGTTGTATCCAAATACATATTACCCTTACTATCTACAGTTCTACTATCTGGATTTCCTTCACCAATTAATATTATAGTCTTTTCAGCATTAGTTTTATTTTCCCCGTTACTATCTAATAAATATACGGCTTGTCTTAATGCTTCTCCTATGTTTTTATTTACATTGCTTTTATTTGGCTTTAGATTTCCTAAATACTTTTTTATTTCTCCACTATCATTATCTTTCTCGTTATTAATATCAATTAATTTTTGATTATTTATTTCTGCAATTTCTGCATTACTATTATAAGTTACAATGCCTATTTTTAAATTTTCAGCTAACTTATCAGTTTTTAATTTTCCTATAAAGTTTTTTAATGGGTTTACTATTTTATTAAATCCACCATTATTATTATTTTTAGAAATATCTAAAACAATTACTATTTCTTTATTTATTGTTGTAGTATCTTGTATTGTGCTTTTTAAAGTCCCATTTACAGTAATATCATCACCTTTTATTGAAGGATCTGGATTTGCACTTAAACTCTTTATAGTAAATTGAGGCTTATTCTCCGTTACAGCTCTTATTATAATATCTCTTAATGGAATTAAGCTTAATATAAAAGTTAATACTATTATTATGCTTAATATCTTTGCATTCTTTTTAATTATAATCACCTCCAATATTATTTATTTCTTAACTTCACAATTATACTAACTGGGATAGTTACATCCGAATATCCCTTTTTCTTATTCAAAACTAATGAAATCTCTAAACCTGTAGAATCATAAAAATTTCCTTTTGGATTCATTCTATAATCTAAAGGCCTAACTTTAAATTCTGTAACATTTTTTGATAAATCCCTTGGAAGCCTTAAACTTGCATCTGAAATTACATCCCCATACTCATTTACCTTATTTAATGTTAATGTTTTATTTGCACTATTATATATAAAGGTGAAATATTCCATGCCTATTTTAAATGTTAATTCACTCACGTTTATCTTCCCGTCTTCAGGCAACCCTTCATAATTATATTTATTAGATGAAGTAATTCCTATGTCATTTATTCTGCTTATACCTTCAGCTTGTGTGCCATATTTCAATAACTCCATATAAATTTGCTCTGATTCCATTTGAAGATCTGAATTTATTTCTGTAGTTGCTAATGTTTTGCTATTACTTAAGAAGAAAGTGTAAACTACTCCAAGAACTATCACCGTTATACTTATGGCAATTATAAGCTCTAATACTGTAAAAGCCTTTTTCTTATTTCTCATAATTCCACCTCTTCTATTTAACAATTTTCCATAGTGATTTTGAAAGGAATTTATCCACACTATATAATTCTGAAGTTGAAGTAACCCTTACTTCTTGTCTATTTCCTTTTTCTCCTACAAATATATCTTTTAATAAATCTTGATTTAAAGCTAAAACATTTCTTACAACTTGTGGATCATAAGTTATATTTTTATTACCTGTCCCTTTTAGAATTATATTTCCTGTTGTAATTATATTTCCTGTGAAATTAAACTCAACATCACTATCTATAGTTATATCTCCATTAGTTATAATTAAGCCTTTATCTATAGTTTGTCCGTTATATTTATTATTCTTGATTTCTATCTTATCATCTTTCTTACCATTTAAAATAACAACACCTGCACTTATGTTAATGGAGCTATTCTCAATACCTAAAAGTTTGTCAAAATTAATTTGATCTTTAACAGTACGCTTAACCACTTGATCTGAATTTTCATAGTTTGTAGCATCACCCATTGCAAATACATTTCTTTCAAATTCTTTTCTTTTCTCATCTACTATATTTAAATCTTCACTACTTACATTAGGCTTTCTAATTTTTCCGTCTTTATCCTTAACACTTGCTCCAGCTGACTTAACTTCACCTTTAAGCTCTACTCCACCATCGTTAAATAAATATTTACCTTCCTTATTTACAGCATTGTAGTATTCAGCAAAATATTCTCCCTTAATAGTAGCATTAGATTTATTATCTTTACTTTCTAATAATTGTAATGGAGAATAATATTTTAATGTAACATTATTTTCCCCATATAAAATATTATCAACATCAGTATAAGCTAAATAATTTCCCTTTACAGCTACTGATTCTCCTGTTTGATATTTCTTACCATCATCACCTATTGTATTTAAATAAGCAACTCCCATAATATAAGAATCTTTTTCTACTGTTAGCTTAGAAGTACTATTAGGATTATTTATAATAATACTACTAGAACTTAAAGCCTTTGGAGCTGTCTCTGTCTCTATATTCTTATCATTTATCCCATAAAAGTTACCTTTTATAGATATATCACTATTACTGGTGTTCATAGCTAAATCATTATTAGCTATTACATCCTTATTAAAA
>NZ_JABUTB010000029.1 GCF_021443865.1 Clostridium sp. | reverse complement strand
AAAAATAAGAAGAAAATAAAAACGAAATATATTAAAAATATAAATATATTTAAATGCACTTTAATTGTTAAATCAATAGATCTAACAATTAAGGTGTATTTTTTTATATTTATGATAATATATATATCTTAAATATAATATTAAATATTTAGGTTAATATAGAAAAAGTTGTATATTTTTTTTATATTAAGAATATATATATAGTGTTAAAAATAAGTAGGAGGGTACACTGTGGACAGCTTTAATATATACAAAGATATAGCTGAAAGGACACAAGGGGACATTTATGTAGGTGTTGTTGGACCTGTTAGAACTGGAAAATCAACATTTATTAAAAAGTTTATGGACCTTATGGTAATACCAAAGATTGATAATAATTATAAGAAGGAAAGAGCGAAAGATGAGTTGCCTCAAAGTGGTTCCGGGAAAAGTATTCATACAACAGAGCCAAAGTTTGTACCAAATGAGGCAGTTGAAATTACAATAGATGAAGAGATAAAATTTAAAGTTAGAATGGTAGACTGTGTTGGTTATATTGTTAAAGGTGCTATAGGATATATGGATGGAGAAGAAGCAAAAATGGTAAATACTCCATGGTATGAATATGAAATACCTTTTGAAGACGCAGCAGAAATAGGAACGAGGAAGGTAATTACTGATCATTCTACTATAGGTCTTGTAGTAACTACAGATGGAAGTATAACAGGTATTGAAAGAGACGAGTACTTAGAAGCAGAGGAGAGAGTAATAGATGAATTAAAGGCAATTAAAAAGCCTTTTATAGTTGTACTTAACACAAAACATATAAATTCTCCTGAAACTAGAGCTTTGAAAAAAGAGCTTGAAGAAAAATATGATGTTACAGTTCAAGTGATGGATGTAGCAAATATGAATGAGGATGATGTAGAAGATGTTTTTAAGCATGTACTTAAAGAATTTCCTGTTAAAGAAATAGACATTGATATGCCATCTTGGGTGGAAAAATTAGAGCCTGATAATTGGCTTAAAAAGGATTTCTTTAATATTATTAAGAAAATGTGTGAAAGTATCAATAGAGTAAGAGATATTAAATCCTTTGTAAATTTATTAGAAAATGAAGAAAATATAGCTCCAATTGAAATGAATACAGTTAAACTTGGAGAAGGAAAAGCTAATATAAAATTAAAACCAAGGGATGGGATTTTCTATAATATATTAAGTGAAATTTGTGATTTAGATGTAAAATGCGAAAGTGATTTATTAAGTTTAATAAAAGACTTAAATTTTGCAAAGAAGGAATATGATAAGATTAAGGATGCTTTAAATGATGTTAGAGAAACAGGATATGGTTTAGTTCCACCTCAACTTTCAGAAATGAAATTTGAAGAGCCAGAGAAAATTAAACAAGGAAATATGTTCGGTGTAAAATTAAAGGCATCTGCACCATCATTACATTTTATAAAGGCTGATATAAGAACTGAAATAAGCCCTATTATGGGATCGGAAAAAGAAAGTGAAGAACTTGTAAAATCATTAATGGATCAATTTGATAAAGATCCTGCATCATTATGGCAAAGTAATATGTTTGGAAAACCTCTAGAAGTGCTTATAAGAGAAGGCTTACAAAACAAGTTATATAAAATGCCAGAAGATGTACAAGTTAAAATTCAAAAAACATTACAAAAGATAATAAATGAAGGTAGTGGAGGACTAATTTGCATTATCTTATAAATATAAAGGAGCTGTATAAGCAGCTCCTTTATATTTATATAATAAAATGGAAATATTCATAAGGCTTTTGAATAGTATACATAAAGAAGACTTAGCTCTAATATATATTATAGAATTGAGGGGTTATATTATGGAAGATAGATTTTATACCTATAAAAGAGTAGGATACTTTAAGGAAAAAATGGCAGAAGATTTAGGGGTGAAATTTACAGGAACCATTTATGCATCTCAAGGAGTAATTAGACATATTAAGAAAAAACATGGTAAGCATTTAGGAAAAAGAATTACAAATAATATTATAGAATATATGAAGGAAATCATAGATAAACCTGATTATATAGGCGTATATAAATTAACTAATAGCGGTATTTATATAGAAATAATAAAGAAAGCCGAGCCTAATATTTTAATAGGAATAGATATAAATAAGAAAATAGATTATATATATGTATCAACTATGTATCCTATAACTGATGGAAAAATAGAAAGAAGATTGTTTAGTGGTAAATTAATTTCCTGTAGCTAATTAAATAAGTTGAAAGAATAATATTATAAATATATAATATTATAGATGATGTTAATTTTTATTTGTTGAGGTGAGAAATGGCTCCTCATACGCTGTTTATCAGTAAAAGAGATGTAGGATACGCCGCCCTACCAACAAAATATAAAATAAGCTTTTGGTTATCCAAGAGTTTATTTTATATAGATTCATATTATATGATATGTAGTATATTTTTCTTTGGAAAAGAATATTTTGGAAATAAATGAATATTATGGTATATACATAAAGTTATGTATACATTATAATATTGTTATACACTTAGGAGGAAGTTATGAAAAAAGTAGCAGTTGTATTTAATGGTGGAACAATATCCATGAAGGTAGACGAAAGAATTAAGGCTGCAGTACCAAGTCTAACCGGTGAAGAAATAATGGCAATGGTAACTGGTATTGAAAGCTATGCTGAAGTGGAGTCATATAGTTTTTCTAGCAAACCGTCCCCACATATGAATATAAACAATATGTTAGAACTTAGTAAGTTCATAAAAAAATTAATTGATAGAGATGATATTGATGGGGTTGTACTTACACATGGAACTGATACTCTAGAAGAAACTGCATATTTTTTAGATTTAACAATAGATACTGAAAAAGTAATAGTAGTAACTGGAGCAATGAGAAGTAGTTCAGAGTTAGGCTATGATGGGCCTTTTAATTTAGCTACTTCAATATGTACTGCTATTTCAGAAGATGCAAAGGGAAGAGGAGTGTTAGTGTGCTTTAATGGAGAACTTAATTCAGCAGCTGAAGTTACAAAGGTAAATTCAATGGCTCTTAATGCTTTTAAGACTCCAAATTTTGGACCTATTGGAATTGTTGATAATAATAAAGTTTTCTTTTATAGAAAGACAGTTAAACATAAAGTATATAATGTAGATAAGATAAAGGATGAAGTTGCATTAATAAAATGTGTAGCGGGAATGAATTCTGATTTTATAGATTTTGTTATAGAAAAAGGATATAAAGGAATAGTAATTGAAGCTTTAGGAAGAGGAAATGTACCACCTCAAATGGTAGAAGGAATTAAAAGAGCACTTAATAGTAATATACCAGTAGTAATAGTTTCAAGATGTTTTGAAGGAAGAGTTCATGAGTCTTATGGATATGAAGGTGGGGGAAAAATGCTTAAAGACTTAGGGGTGTTCTTTGAAGAGAGTATGCCAGGTCAGAAAGCAAGAATTAAATTAATAGTTGCCTTATCAAGTGATAAATCTATAGATATCAAAGAGAGCTTTGCAAAAGTAAGAAGTGAATAATTACAATATTAATTTAGGGGAGATATAATAATATTCGTAACTATACTTATAATTGGGATACTAGGGCTTAGAAGTTTATATTAAAGACTTTCTAGTTTATATTCTCTATAAGTTTTATTCTAGGATTTAAACTAAAATTTATAGTATTTTATAAGGACCCTTGAGTTTATATTTAGTAAACTTAAGGGTTTTTGTTTAATATAAAAATTTATAGGGGGATTGAAAATGGAAAGAGAATTAAAAAAACAAGGACTACTACCAATATTGTCTAATAAAAATGTGGACATGAAGAAAGAGATGTTAGCAGGTCTCACCACATTCTTAACAATGGCCTATATAATTGCTGTAAATCCTAATATTTTATCAGCTACAGGGATGCCAGCAGGGGCTTTAGTAACTGCAACATGTTTATCAGCAGGTATTACAACTATACTAATGGGGCTTTATGCTAATTTACCATTTGCTTTAGCATCGGGAATGGGTTTGAATGCGTTTTTTGCTTTTTCAGTTGTAATTGGTATGGGAATATCATGGCAAATTGCATTAACAGCTGTTTTTATAGAGGGGATAATATTTATTCTTCTATCATTATGTAAAGTGAGAGAAGCTGTAGTTAATTCAATTCCAATGACAATGAAGCATGCAGTTACAGCAGGAATTGGTATATTTATTGCTTTCATAGGCATGGTTGGATCTGGGTTAGTAGTAAATAATGATTCAACTTTAGTTATGATGGGAGAATTCTCACCAACAGTAGTAATTGCATTAATCGGAGTAGTTATTATTGCAGTTTTAGACAAGAAAAATATAAAGGGTTCCATTCTTGTTGGAATACTAATTAGTACATTACTAGCTTGGGGATATGCCTTAATGAACCCAGAAGCTGCTACAAATTTAGGAATATATTTACCAGAAGGAATTTTTAAATTTGAAAGTATTGCACCTATTGCTGGAAAATTAGATTTAACACACTTATTTAATCCAGAAACTGCTAGTAAGCTAATCGTTGTTATTTGTACATTCTTATTTGTAGACTTTTTTGATACTGTTGGAACGTTAGTAGGAGTTGCATCAAGAGCAAATATGCTAGATGAAAGTGGAAATGTCCCAAATGCAGGAAGAGCTTTATTAGTAGATGCTATTGGTACTACTTTAGGATCAATATTAGGGGTATCAACTGTAACTACTTATGTGGAAAGTTCTACAGGTGTAGCTGCTGGTGGTAGAACTGGATATACTGCAGTTACTACAGGAGTTTTATTTTTAGCAGCAATGTTTTTCTCCCCAATATTTGTAGCAATTCCATCATGTGCAACTGCACCAGCATTAATTTATGTTGGATACTTAATGCTTGGAGCTGTAAAAAGTATTGATTTTGATAATATAACAGAAGGTGTTCCAGCTTTCCTAACTATTTCAGGTATGGCATTAACATACAGTATTGGCGATGGTTTAACTATAGGTATATTATCATATGTAATTATAAACATTATTTATAATATTTTTGCAAAAGATAAAGAGAAGAAAACTAAGGTATCATTAGTAATGATTATTTTAGCAATAGTATTTATATTTAAGTTAATTTTTATATAACAATCATTACTAAATAAATAAGAAAAAATGTTACATTCTTTAAATTGTCTAATAAATAAATGGCAATAAAAGAATGTAACTTTTTATTTTTCTAAATGTTAACATTTTGTTAACAAAACATTGACATAGATAATATAAATAATTTATATTTAATGTAGCCAAAGAATAGTATATAAAAAATAAGTTTTGGAGGAGAATATGGTTAAGAGTATGACTAGCTTCGGAAGGGCTAGTAATGAAGAGGGAAATAAACATTTATTTTCTGTTGAAATGAAAAGTGTTAACAGTAGATATTTAGATGTTAATGTTAGACTACCTAAAAGTATTATTTCCTTAGAAGAAGAAATAAGAAAGTTAGTTAATTCAAAGCTTTCTAGAGGGAAAGTAGATATTTTTATAAATCAGAAAAGCTATTCTCAAGGAGAGGGGTTAGCAAAACTCAATTTAAGTTTAGCACAAAGCTACTACAATTGTTTAAAGGAAATTGAAAAAGAAATTGGAGTAAAAAACGACGTTACAGCCAATCAAATTGCAAGGTTTCCAGATGTAATAGAAATAGTAGAAAAAGAAGATTCTATTGAAGAAATCTGGATGTCAATTAAGCCTCTTATAATATCTTCATTAGAAATGATGGATAATATGAGAATTGTAGAAGGTGAAAAACTTAAAGAAGACATATTATTAAAACTAAATGAAATAGAAAGTGTAGTTAATAACATTGAAGCTATTGCAAATTTAATACCTACTACATATAAGAAGAAACTAGAGTCTAGATTAAAAGAACTTTTAGAGGCAGTTGAAATAGATGAAAATAGAATTGCACAAGAAGTAGCAATTATTTCAGATAAAGCTTCAGTAGATGAAGAAATTATAAGATTAAGAAGCCACTTAAATCAAATTAGAATTACTTTAAATGAAGGTGGTCAAATAGGAAGAAAGCTTGATTTTATAATCCAAGAAATGAATAGGGAAGCAAATACTATAGCTTCCAAATCAAGTGATATGGATATGACTAATTATGTCATTAACATAAAAAACTTAATAGAAAAAATAAGAGAACAAGTACAAAATATAGAATAATAGGAGGAAAGCAATGGGAATAAAATTAATTAATATTGGGTTTGGAAATATAGTATCAGCAAATAGACTTGTAGCTATAGTAAGTCCAGAATCAGCTCCAATAAAAAGAATAATTCAAGAAGCTAGAGATAGAGGGATGCTTATAGATGCAACATATGGAAGAAGAACTAGAGCAGTAATAATTACAGATAGTGATCATGTTATTTTATCTGCAGTTCAGCCAGAAACAGTTGCACATAGATTAGTAGTTAAAGATGAAGCTGTAGATGAGGTTGATGAATAATGCAGACAAATAGAGGGATATTAATAGTTATTTCAGGTCCATCAGGAGCAGGAAAAGGAACTATTTGTAAAGCTTTATTGGAAAAGCATGATAATATTTTTATTTCAGTTTCTGCAACTACTAGAGCTCCTAGACAAGGAGAAGTTGAGGGGGTAAATTATTACTTTTTAACTAAGGAATCTTTTGAAGAAAAAGTTAAGAAAAATGGTTTCTTAGAATATGCAAATGTGCATGGAAACTTTTATGGTACCCCAAAGGTAAATGTAGAAAAAATGTTAGATGAAGGAAAAGATGTTATCTTAGAAATAGATATTCAAGGAGCATTGCAAGTAAAAGATAACTTCAAAGAAGGTGTATTTATCTTTATACTTCCTCCATCAATGGAAGAATTAAAACAAAGAATAATTAAAAGAGGAAGCGAAACAGAAGAATCCTTAATGACTAGGTTTAAAAATGCCTATAAGGAAATTAATTATGTTTCAAAATATAATTACGCTGTAGTCAATGATGAACTAGAAGTAGCTGTATCAAAGGTAGAGTCAATTATAACAGCTGAAAAATGCAGAGTTGACAGAATAAAAGAAAATACAATATTAGATTCTAAGGAGGGCTTAATTCATGAACAACTCTATGATTAATCCATCAATTAATGATTTACTTAAAAAGGTAGATGACAGATATTCATTAGTAATAGTAACTTCAAAGAGAGCAAGACAAATAATAAATGGTAGTGAACCACTAGTTGCAACAAGATCTAAGAAAGCACTTACTATTGCTATTAATGAAGTTAATGAAGGAGAAGTGGGTTATGAACCTACTTTTGTAAAAGAAGGTTTAAAGTAAAATGGATAATAGAAAATGTGTATGTATAGGAGTTAGTGGCGGAATTGCTGTTTATAAAGCATTAGATGTTGTAAGTGCTCTAAGAAAAAAGGATATAGATGTTAGGGTTATTATGACAGAATCTGCAACGAAATTTGTTACTCCATTACCATTTCAATCACTTAGTCAAAATATGGTTGTAACAGATATGTTTGCAGAACCTAAAGCTTATGAAATTCAACATATTTCTTTAGCAAAAAGAGCAGATGTTTTCTTAGTAGCACCAGCAACTGCTAATATTATTGGTAAGGTTGCAAATGGAATTGCAGATGATATGTTATCTACAACTATTATGGCAACTAGAGCTAAGGTTATTTTTGCTCCAGCTATGAATACAAATATGTATGAACATCCAATAGTTCAAGAAAATATAAATAAATTAAAAAAACTTGGATATGAATTCATAGAACCTGCATCTGGGGTACTTGCTTGTGGAGATGAAGGAAAAGGAAAATTAGCAGACGTAAATACTATAGTAGAGAGTGTTTTAGATGCACTTGATAATAAATATGCTCCAAAGGATTTACTTGGGAAAAATGTATTGATAAGTGCTGGACCTACACATTCAAATATAGATCCTGTAAGATTTATTACAAATAGATCAACTGGTAAAATGGGCTATTTTATAGCAGAAGAGGCTAGAGATAGGGGAGCTAATGTAGTTTTAGTTTCAGGACCTACAAATTTAACTCCTCCAAAAGGTGTTAAAGTAATAAATATTACTACAAATGAAGAAATGAAAAATGCAATTTTAGATAATTACAATAATAGTGATATAGTAATTAAATCTGCAGCAGTTGCAGATTATAAAATAAAACATTATAGTAATGAAAAAATCAAAAAAGGCGATAATGATTTAGTTTTAACATTTGAAAGAGATAATGATATTTTAAAAATGTTAGGTGAAATAAAAAAACACCAAATACTAGTTGGATTTGCAGCAGAAAGTAATAATGTTATTGAAAATGCAAAGAAAAAGATTATTAGCAAAAACTTGGATTTTATTGTAGCAAATGATATAACAAGTAGTGATACAGGATTTGCAAGTGATGATAATAAAGTTATTATCCTTAGTAGAGATGGAGAAGAAAAACATCTAGAAAAGATGAGTAAAAGAAAAGTTGCATCAGAAATCTTTGAAACTATATTAAGAAAGCGCTAAAATGCGCTTTCTTTTATATGGGTATAATAGAACCTAATAAAAGGGTGATGAATTTGAAAATATATGCAGAAATTGTTATTAATAGCGATGCGTTAGATATAGATAAACCTTTCACTTATGAAGTTCCTGAAGAAATGAAGGATGACATAAAGGCAGGGCAATGGGTAAAGGTACCTTTTGGTATTAAAAATTCTATTACAGATGGTTTTGTATTATCTATAAAAAATGATGAACTTATTGGTATAAGAACTAAAAAAATTAAGACAATAGTAAAAAATGAACCATTATTAACTAGTGATGATATAAAAATAGTAGAATTTTTAAAAGAAAATTATTTGTGTAAGTATATAGATGGTATTAGACTTTTAATTCCACAAGGATTGTTAAAAGGAATTAATAATAAACATAAGCTTGTAGTTTCAGTTAATGATATAAAAGTTCCAGAAGAAGTTTTTAAAAAATATGAAGATATTTTTATATTTTTTAAAGAGAACAATGGTAAATATAATAAAAGTGAACTAAGTAAAGAGTATGGTTTATCCATATATAAACTGAACAAATTAATTAAAGAAGGCTACTTAAAAATAGAGGAAGAAATTATATATAGATATAACTATAGAGAATATGTTGATTATAAGGAAAAAGAATTAACTAAAGAACAATATAATGCAATTAATGTAATTGAAGAAACTTCTAAAAACATAATTTTATTAAAGGGTGTAACTGGATCAGGAAAAACTGAAGTTTATATGAAGCTTGTAAAAAATGTACTTATAAATGATAAGTCTGCTATAATATTAGTTCCTGAAATAGCATTAACACCTCAAATGATTGAACGTTTTAAGGGAAGATTCGGAAAAGAAGTAGCTGTTTTTCATAGTAAACTTTCCGAAGGAGAAAGATATGACGAATGGTATAGAGTTAAGGAAGGTAAGGCTAAGGTAGTTATAGGTGCAAGAAGCGCTTTATTCTTGCCTTTAAGGAATTTAGGAATAATTATTATAGATGAAGAACATGAAAATACATATAAATCAGAGCAAAATCCTAAATATGTTACTAGAGAAGTAGCAGAATTTATAAGTGAACTTAAGGGTTGCAGGGTTATTCTTGGTTCCGCTACACCATCTATAGAAACATATTATAGAGCTATTTCTGGAGAAATAGAACTTGTGGAACTAAAAAATCGTATTGATAATAAACCTATGCCTGAAATAGAAATTATAGATATGAGAGAAGAACTGAATAAAGGGAATATTTCTATGTTCAGTAATAAACTTTTTTTAGAAATGAAGGAAGCTTTAAGTAGGAAAGAGCAGATTATTTTATTTCTAAATAGAAGAGGTTTTTCTACCTTTGTATCCTGTAGAAGCTGTGGCTATGTATTCAAATGTCCAAAGTGTGATATATCAATGACTTTTCATAAAAATGGATACCTAGTATGTCATTATTGCGGCCATGGAGAAAAACAGCCGAGTATTTGTCCAAAATGTAAAAGTAAATATGTTAAGCACTTTGGAGCTGGAACCGAAAGAGTTGAAGAAGAAGTAAAAAAGTATTTTAAAGAAGCTAAGATATTAAGAATGGATATGGATACTACTAGAAATAAAAATTCCCATGAGGCTATATATAATTCTTTTAAAAATAGAGAAGCAGATATTTTAATAGGTACTCAAATGATATCAAAGGGCTTAGATTTTGAAAATGTTACATTAGTAGGTATATTAGCTGCTGATATGTCACTAAACCTTCCAGATTATCGTTCTTCAGAAAAAACATTTCAAATTATAACTCAGGTTTCTGGAAGAGCAGGTAGGGGAGAAAAAGAAGGAAAAGTAATTCTTCAAACATATACTCCAGATCATTATAGTTTAAATTATGCGAAAAATTATGATTATGAAGGCTTTTATAATGAAGAATTTACTACTAGAGGTTTGATGTATTATCCTCCTTTTGGTAGAATACTATTAGTAAATGCTTCATCTAAAAATGAAAATGCTTTAAAATCCTTTATGAATTTATTGAAAAAGGAATTAACTAAAATATATGAGTCTGAAGTAAATGTTGAAATGCTTGGACCTGTACCTTGTATAGTTTCAAAAATAAAGGATAATTATAGATGGCAAATTATTTTTAAGGGAGATTTGTCTTTAGATTTTTGTAAAAAAATTAAAGATAACCTTTATCAATTGAATAAGAATGTATATAATGAAATAAAAGTAACTATTGATATTAATCCAAACAATTTAATTTAGGAGGAAAGTAGAATAAATGGCAATTAGAAATATTAGAATAAATGGCGATGATGTTTTAAGAAAAAAATGTAAGGTAGTAACTGAAATTACACCAAGAACTTTAAAATTAATTAAAGATATGGCAGATACTATGTATGATGCTGATGGCGTTGGACTCGCAGCACCACAAGTAGGAATTCTTCAAAGAATATTCGTAATAGATGTCTTTGATGATTATGGACTTAGAGTATTTATTAATCCAGAAATTCTTGAAGTATCTGGTAGTCAATTAGGAGAAGAAGGATGCTTAAGTGTTCCAGGCGAAGCAGCAGAAGTTCACCGTCCAAATTACGTAAAAGTAAAGGCTTTAAATGAAAAAGGTGAAGAATTTATACTAGAAGCAACAGAGCTTTTAGCAAGAGCAATATTACACGAAAATGATCACTTGAATGGAAAGTTATTTATAGATTATTTGAATTAAAAGAGGAGGCTTAACATGAAGATAGTATTTATGGGAACTCCAGATTTTGCAGTACCATCTTTAAAGAAAATAATAGATGTATTTGGAGTAGAGGCAGTTTTTACTCAACCAGATAAACCAAAGGGAAGAGGTAAAAAAATAGCATTTTCACCAGTAAAAGAGGTAGCGTTAGAACATGATATAAAAGTGTTACAACCAATTAAGCTGAAAAATGACACTGATGCTATAAATTATTTAAAGGAATTAAAACCAGATTTTATAATTGTTGTAGCCTTTGGTCAAATTTTAAATAAAGAAGTTCTTGATATTCCGAAATATGGATGTATTAATTTACATGCTTCCTTATTGCCTATGTATAGAGGAGCAGCACCTTTAAATTGGGCAATAATTAAAGGAGAAAAGAAATCAGGAAATACTACAATGCTTATGGACGTTGGTTTAGATACTGGAGATATGCTTCTTAAAGACGAAGTTGAAATAACAGAAGAAATGACAGCTGGAGATCTTCATGATATTTTAATGGAAAGAGGAGCAGATTTATTAGTAAAAACTATAGATGGTGTATATAATGGAACTATAACTCCTGAAAAGCAAACAGATGAAACTTTTTATGCTAAAATGTTAGATAAGGAATTGGCATTAATAAATTGGAATAATAAAACAAAGGATATTCATAATTTAATTAGAGGACTTAATCCATGGCCAATTGCGTATACTAATTATGAAAATAATTATATGAAGGTTTTTGAAAGTAAGATATTAAATGAAACTACTAATAAAGAACCTGGAACTATAGTTGGGGTATCAAAAGAAGGGATAAAAGTTGCAACTTTAGATGGAGTTTTATTAATAAAGAAAATTCAATTTCCAAATGGTAAGCCTTTAACTGTAGAACAATATATTAATGGACATGAAATTAAGGTAAATAATAAGCTTTATTAAAAACTAGTATAAAGGAGATGGATATATGTTTTATCCAGGATTTTATTTTGATTCAACGTATTTATTTCTATTACCAGCTATAATTATAGCTTTTTGGGCACAATTCAAAATAGATAGCGCTTATAAAAAATATAAAAATGTTAGAACTACAAGTGGTGTTACTGGTAGTGAAGTTGCAAGAAGTATATTAGATGGTGCTGGACTTTTTGATGTTAGTGTAGAAAGGTATAATAAGCAATTAGGGGATCATTATGATCCATCTTCAAGAGTAATAAGGCTTTCACCAGAAGTTTATGATGGAGCAACGGTGGCAGCTGCAGGAATAGCAGCACATGAGTGTGGGCATGCAATTCAGCATCAAACACATTACTCACCTTTAGTTCTTAGAACTAAAATTGCTCCTGCTGTTAATATAGGTAGTAATTTATCTATATGGTTATTTATGATAGGAATATTTTTTGGATTTCCTCTATTTACAAAAATAGGAATTGTATTTTTTGGAGGAGCAGTAATTTATCAACTTATTACTCTTCCAGTAGAATTTAACGCATCAACTAGAGCATTAGATATATTGAAAACAAGAACTTTTCTTTATGGTGATGAGTTAAAAGGAGCACAAAAGGTTCTAAATGCAGCTGCAATGACATATGTAGCAGCCACTTTAATGGCTATTTCTCAATTAATAAGATTAATAGCTCTAAATAACAGATATAATGATAATTAATGAGGTAGTGAAATGAATAGTAGAAAACTTGCAAGACAAATAGTACAAAGAGTATTAGAAGAAGGAGCTTATTCTAATTTAGTTCTTTCTAAAGAATTAAATAGAGAAGATATTGATGACAAGGATAAGGGACTTATAACTGAAATAGTCTATGGTACTTTAAGAAGAAAAAGAACTTTAGATGTGCTAATAGGAAATTTTGTAAAAGATATAAATACATTAGATACAACTGTATTAAATATATTACGAGTAGCAATATATCAAATGTATTTTCTAGATAAAATACCTGAGTATGCAGCTTGTAATGAAGCAGTTGAAGAAGCAAAAGAGGTTTCTCTTGAAGCATCTAAGCTTGTTAATGGAATTCTAAGAAATTATATAAGAGATGAAAAAGAAATAATTGTTCCTGGAAATAGAATAGATGAACTAGCTTATAAGTTTTCTTTTCAACCATGGATGATAAGACTTTTTATAAAACAATATGGTGAAGAAAGAACAATGAAAATAATGGCTGGCTTAAATGAAACTCCTAAGGTAACAGTAAGAGTTAATGAGTTTAGAAGTGAATTTGAGGAAGTATATGATAAATTAGAAGAAATGGGATATAGTATAGAAGAAGGATATGCTTGTCCAGAAGCTATTGCAATTCATGGGGGAAAAGGAATTGAAAGTAATGAACTTTTTAAAGAAGGTTTAATTACAGTTCAAGATGAAAGTGCAATGCTAGTAGCTCCATTATTAGACTTAAAAGAGGGAGAAAAAGTTTTAGATCTATGTGCAGCACCAGGTGGGAAAACTACTCACATAGCAGAATTATTAGGAAACACAGGGGAAGTTGTAGCCTTTGATTTACATGAAAATAAGTTATCTTTAATTGAGGAGAACGCAAAAAGACTTGGATTAAGCAATATAGTTTGCAAAGCAATGGATGCTACTAAACTTAATCCAGATTATATATCTTATGGGGATAAAGTATTAATTGATGTCCCTTGTTCAGGTCTTGGTATAATAAGAAAGAAACCTGAAATAAAATGGAATAAAACAAGACAAGATTTAAGAAATCTAGTAGAAGTGCAAAGGGAAATAATGGAAAATGCTTGGCAATATTTAAAACCAGGCGGAACTTTAATTTATTCTACTTGTACACTAAACAAAGAAGAAAACGAAGATAACTTAAATTGGTTTTTAGCTAAACATAATGATGCAGAAATAGAAAATATATATTTAGGTAATAATAATAACTTTATATATAACAGCGACAAAAGTTTAACTATATTACCAAACGATTCTATGGATGGTTTCTTTATAGGAAAAATAAAGAAAATGAAATAGGTGAAGAGAATGGAAAATATATTAGATTACAGTATGGAAGAAATTTCAGTATGGATGAAAGAAAATGGGGAAAGTGCTTTTAGATCAAAACAAGTATTTTCTTGGATATATAATAATGTTTGGGAATTTGAAAATATGAAAAATTTACCGAAGAGTTTAATTGAAAAGCTTAAGGAAAATTTTTATATAGGTATTCCTGAAATAGTAGACGAATATGATTCTACTACTGATGCAACTAAAAAGATATTATTTGCTTTTAAAGATAAAAATATTATTGAAAGTGTAATAATGAAATATAATTATGGAAATACAATTTGTATTTCTACTCAAGTAGGTTGTAGAATGGGGTGTAAATTCTGTGCTTCAACATTAGAAGGAAGAGTTAGAAATTTAACAGCTGGTGAAATATTATCAGAGGTAATAGTAGCTCAAAAGGTATTAGGAGAAAGAATTTCAAATATAGTATTAATGGGAAGTGGAGAGCCATTAGATAATTATGAAAATGTTACTAAGTTCATAGATTTGGTTAATGCTGAATATGGATTAAATATTGGTCAAAGACATATTACTCTTTCCACTTGTGGTATAGTACCTAAAATTTATGAATTAGCTGATAAAGGATATAGCATAACTCTAGCAATATCTTTACACGCTTTTAGTGATGAAAAAAGAAGAGAAATAATGCCAATTGCCAATAAATATTCTATAAAAGAAATTTTAGAAGCCTGTGATTATTATTTCGAAAAAACTGGCAGAAGAATTTCCTTTGAATATTCTTTAGTTTCAGGCATAAATGATGGTAAAGAAGATGCAAATGCATTATCAAAATTATTAAAGGGAAGACAATGTCATATTAATTTAATACCAGTAAATGAAATTAAAGAAAATACATTAAAAAGACCTTCTAAAAAAACAATAGAAGAATTTGAAAAAATAGTTAGTGATCATGGATTAGATGTAACTGTTAGAAAAGAAATGGGTAATGATATTAATGCTGCTTGCGGGCAATTAAGGAGAAATTTCTTAAAGGCTAAAAATTAGAGGAGTGGGTGTTGGTGATTGGTATAAAAAGTGATTTAGGTAATGTAAGAACCTTAAATGAGGATTATGCTGAGTTCTATGAAGATGAAAATTATAAAATTTGTGTATTAGCTGATGGTATGGGTGGTCATAATGCTGGCGAAATTGCTAGCAAGGCTGCCACCAAGGCTTTAATAAAATACATAAAAGATAATATGGATATTTACAATACTAAAGAATTATTAGAAAATGCAGTAAAGTATGCTAATATAAAAGTTTTTAATCTTTCCCATTGTTCAGATACTTATACGGGGATGGGTACTACCCTAGTGGCATGTTTAATAACAAGAGAAAAAACTTTAATATCTAATATTGGTGATAGTTCTTGTTATGGAATTAAGGAGGACAAAATAGTAAAAATAACTAAGGATCACTCATTAGTTCAGGAACTTGTAGATTGTGGTAGTATTTCTTTTGAACAAGCAATTAATCATCCGCAAAGGAATGTTATAACAAGAGCAATAGGAACAGAAGAAGATGTTGAAGTTGATATATTTGAAGTAGAAAAAGATAAATATGATTATTTCTTAATGTGTAGTGATGGATTAAGTAACGAAGTTGATTTAGATAATCTTAAATCTTTTAATATAGTAGAAAAGGAATTACAGAATATTTGTGAAAAGCTAGTTGAAAGTGCAAAATTTAATGGTGGAAGAGACAATATAACTGTAATGTTATTTGGAGGAGAGGTGTAACATGAAGGGAATTATTCTAGGCGGTAGATATGAGCTTCTTGAAAAAATTGGGGAAGGCGGAATGGCTGAAGTATATAAAGCCAAAGATAATAAATTAAATAGATTTGTTGCAGTTAAAATTTTAAAAAAGCAATTTGCTGATAATGAAGATATAGCATTAAAATTTAAAAGAGAAGCTACTGCCATCGCTAATTTATCTGATGCCAATATAGTTAATGTTCTTGATGTTGGAACTCAAGAGGATATTGACTATATAGTAATGGAGTATGTATCTGGGAAAACATTAAAGGAACTTATTAAATATAGCGGAAAACTCAATTACAATACTGCAATAAAAATAGCCTTGCAAATAGCAAAAGCTTTAGATTGTGCCCATAGAAATAATATCATTCATAGAGATATTAAGTCACAAAATATTATGGTTACTGAGTTAGGAGAAGTTAAAGTTACAGATTTTGGGATAGCAAAATCTACTGATTCTCAAACTATAACTAATACTACAAGTATTATTGGTTCAGCTCATTATCTTTCACCTGAGCAAGCAAAGGGGACTTATATAGATTTTAGATCTGATATATATTCTTTTGGAATAGTATTATATGAAATGGTAACAGGAAGATTACCCTTCGAGGGGGATTCACCAGTTACTGTAGCTTTAAAGCATTTACAAGAGGACCCTGTTCCACCTAAAAATATGAATTCTGCCGTTCCAGATAGTTTAAATAAATTAATACTTAAATCTATTCAGAAGGAACCTATAAAAAGATATCAAAATGCTAAGGAAATCATTCAAGATTTACAAAAGATACAAGATAATCCTGACGTTGTTATAGGAGGAGATATAAGTAGTGTTGATAATGACAGTACTATTATTATGAGCCCAATTAGTGCTCCAATTAGTACTGCAAACACATCTCATATTTCTAAATTAGAAGAAGATTATTATGATGAATATGATGATGATTATGATGATTATGATGATTTTGATGAAGAAAAGCCAAAGAATAAAAAAAATAATTCTGGGCTTAAGAAAACATTAATTACAATTGGAATTATAATAACATTATTACTTTTAGGTTCTGTTGGATATTTCTTAGCAATGGGATCAGGAGATAGTAAAGAAGTTGAAGTGCCTAATATTGTAGGTAAATTAACTGATGATGGCAGAAAGCAGGTTGAAGACTTAGGATTAAAATTAGTAATAAAATCTTCAAGCAAAAGTGATAAACCTGAAAATACTATACTAGAAACAGATCCTAAAGCAGGTATGAAGGTAAAAAAAGGAGCTATAATAAATGTTATAGTTTCAGCTGGAGAAGAGCAAATTGAAATGCCAGATCTTAGAGAGTTCGAAAAAACAAATATCATAAAAAGATTAGAAGCTAAAAATTTAAATAATTATACTATAAAAGAAGAATATAGTGATGATGTAAAGGTTGGTTATTTAATTAAGCAAACTCCAGAAGCAGGAACAAAAGTTACTAAGGATACAAATATTGAAATAGTTGTAAGTAAAGGACCAGAAACTAAGTTTGTTGATATTGTAGATGTAACAGGTAAAACTGTATCAGAAGCAAAGGACGCTTTAAAGGGCCTTGATATTACTGTTATAGAGGAAGTTACTAATGATAAATCAGAAGATGGTATAGTATTAAGGCAAAGTATTGCTCCTACACAAATAAAAGAAGGAACACCTATAGAAATTATAGTGGGTAAATATGAAGAACCAACTATTGATGTTTCATATTATGGACTTTATGAAGGTATGGAGTTAAATGAAGCTATGGAGATACTTGATAGAAATAAAATTAAGTATAAAGTTATAGGTAGTGGAGATTTAGTAGAAAGCTTTACCAAAGAAATAAAAGCTAGTGGAACTGTAGAACTTAAAGCTAAAAAGTCTACTCCTCCAGCAGCACCAGAAAATAATAACGGAAATTCTACAAGTAACAATGTTAATAACAGTAATAATGGTAATAACAATTAATAAAAGGAATCAGCTTTAAAGCTGAT
>NZ_JABUTB010000028.1:30815-34019 GCF_021443865.1 Clostridium sp. | reverse complement strand
CAGCTAATTTAGATTATGTATTTAATGTTTGTAAGGAAATTGCTGAAAATATAGAAAATAATTCTTTAGTAGTAGTTAAATCTACAGTACCTATAGGAACTAATGATAAAATTCAGGACTTTTTCAATGAGAATTTAGTTCATAAGGTGAAAATAGAAGTGGCATCTAATCCAGAGTTTTTAGCACAAGGAACTGCTGTTATAGATACTATGGAAGCTAGCAGAATAGTTATTGGTGTGGAGTCTAAGGAGTCTGAAGCATTATTAAGAGAGGTATATGAAAGATTTAATAAGCCTATAGTTTCTACTAATAGAAAAAGTGCAGAAATGATAAAGTATGCATCAAATGATTTTTTAGCATTAAAAATAAGTTTTATTAATGAAATGGCAAATGTTTGTGAAATAGTTGGAGCAGATATTGAATCTGTCACCAAGGGAATGAGCTATGACAATAGAATTGGAGATAAGTTCTTAAAGGCAGGTCTAGGATATGGGGGTTCCTGCTTTCCAAAGGATACTAAGGCTCTTCATTGGCTGGCAAATGACCATGGATATGAAATAAAAACTATAAAGGCAGCTATAGAAGTAAATGAAAATCAGAAGTTTAAAATGTTTAGAAAGGCAAAGCAAAGATTTGGGAATTTAAAGGGGAAAAAAGTGGCAGTGCTTGGCTTGACTTTTAAACCTGATACAGATGACTTAAGAGAAGCACCATCTATTCCTAATATAAAAAGATTATTAGAAGAGGATGCTAAGATAGTAGTCTTTGATCCAGCTGGAATGGAGAAGTTTAAAGAAAAAAACAATGGAAATATAACTTACGTATATAGGCCAGAAGATGCAATAAAGGATGCTGACATGGTATTTATATTTACTGAATGGAAAGAAATTAAATCAATGCAAATTGAGAAATATGTGGAGCTAATGAATAATGCTGTAATATTTGACGGGAGAAATTGCTACAGCATAGAGGAGGTGCAAAAGGCAAAGGTAGATTATTATTCAGTAGGAAGGGAAGAGATATTAAATATTAATTCCTAGAGTCTTTATAAAATAATTTACACCTAATTAATAAAGACAGAAATGGAGTGATGATGTATTAGTATTGAAGAACTTATAGGCACCTTGAAAAAAAGATGGAAAATAATATTAATATCATTAGTTTTATTTTTATTATCCGCAGTGATTTTAAGCTTTTTTATAATGACACCAAAGTATGAGGCCAGTACAAAATTCTTTATAGGTAAACAGACTATTGGAGATGACCAAAACTATAATCCAAATGATGTAGTTATGTATCAGAATTTAATGAAGACCTATTCTGAAATAATAAAAACACCAGACATTGTGGAGAGAAGTATAGAAAAATCTAAAGCTAATTTAAGAGTTGCAGATGTAGAAAGTAAACTAAAGGTTGAAGTAATTGCAGACACTCAAATTTTAGAAGTAAGTTACAGGGGAATAAGCTATGTTGAAACCAAAGAACTAGTTAATAACCTTACTAATGAATTTATTAGTGTATCTAAGGATTTAGTTCCAAATGGAAATATAAAAGTCCTTCAAAGTGTAATGATTTCAGAAGAGCCTGTAACTCCAAATAAAAAGATAAATATTATAATTGGAATATTTGCAGGAATAGTTATTGGAATAATACTAGCTTTTATAGTTGAAATTTTCGATAAAACTATAAGAAGTAAAGAAGAATTAGAAAGTAATATTGACTTACCTATAATTGGGGTACTGCCATTAATTAAAAAATAGGAGGTGAAGAATTATGCTTGAGGTAGAGAAGTATTCTCCTTCAATAGTTGATGAAAGCTTCAGAAAAATTAAAACTACTATTGAATATTCCTATAGGGATAAAAATTATAAGGCTATAGCTATAACAAGCTCAAAATACGGGGAGGGTAAAACCTTTGTTGCAGCAAACTTAGCATTAATTTTATCCCAAGGGAATAAAAAGGTAATACTAATTGATTGTGATTTTAGAAAACCTAATATTCATAAGAAGTTTAATATTTCTAATGGAATAGGCTTATCAGAAATATTAATGAATGAGGAAAATTTAAGTATAGCAACTAGAGAGTATAATGAAAATTTTTATATTGTAACAGCTGGGAAAATGCCATTAAACCCATCTGAAACCCTGGCTTCAAAGGCAATGTCAGATTTATTAGAGAAATTAAAAAATGATTATGACTATATTATTTTAGATACTTCCCCAATACTTTTTCTTAGTGACTCCCAAGTTATATCAAATAAAGCTGATGGAACTATATTAGTGGTGAGATCTGAAAAAACTAAGGATTATGAGGTTAAGGAAGCTTACAACATATTGAAAAATATTAATGTAAATATGATTGGAGTTATATTAAACGGAATAAGAAGTGAATCTAAAAAATATTTTAGAAACCATATAAAAAAGTAGGTGGTGTAATGAAAAGAATTTGTTTTATAGCATCAACTGGAGGACACCTAGATCAACTTATGAGGTTAAAGCCTATTATGGAAAAATACAATAGTTTTATAGTTACTGAAAAAACGAAGTATAAATTAATAAATAACACAAATAAAAGTTACTATTTATATCAAGTAAATAGATTTGAAAGAAGTTGGATATTAAAAATGATGATTAATGCCATTATAAGTCTTTATATATTTTTAATTAAAAGACCTGATATTGTTATATCTACTGGAGCTTTAGCTACTATTCCAATGTGTATAATTTCAAAGATTTTTAGGAGAAAGCTAATTTTTATAGAATCCTTTGCTAAGATTAATAGCCCTACACTAACAGGAAAATTACTTTATAGATTTGCAGATGAATTTTATGTCCAATGGGAAGAAATGCTTAAAATTTATCCAAAGGCAATCTTTAAAGGAGGAATATATTGAGAAGGTTATTAAGGCAGATTTGCATTTATTTACCTGATATTATTGTAATGCAAATTGATAATTTAAGAACTTATGGTAGGTTATTAAATCTTAAAAATCCTAAGTACTATGGTGAAAAGATTCAATGGATTAAGGCTAAAGGAAATCTTGAAAGATATAAAAATATAGTAGATAAATATTTGGTTAGAGGTTATATAAAAAATGCAATAGGTGAGGAATATTTACCTAAATTAATAGCTGTATACAATAACGAAAAAGAAATTGATTATAACAATTTACCAGAAAAATTTGTTTTAAAACTAAATGATGG
>NZ_JABUTB010000028.1:25780-30782 GCF_021443865.1 Clostridium sp. | reverse complement strand
CATTAGATATAGAAAAAACTAATAAAAGGTTAAGAAAATTATTAAAAGAAGATTATTACAAATACACCAAGGAGCCTCAATATAGGGGAATAAAGAAGAAAATTATCTGTGAAGAATATTTAGAAGATAAGAATGGTACTTTAGTAGAATATGCTTTGCATTGCTTTTCTGGAAAAGTAAAGTTAATTGAAGTGCATACCAATAGAAGTACAAACTATAGGGAGGATTACTTTCAAGTTGATTGGACTAAAGTTCCTATAAAAGGAAAGGCAGAGAATTCCTTAAAGTCAATAGAAAAACCAAAATTTTTAGATAAATTAATTTCCTTAGGAGAAATTTTAGCTAAGGATTTTGAATATATTAGAGTGGACTTTAATGTAGTAGATGAAAAATTGTATTTTAGTGAATTAACTTTAACACCAGCTAATGGTACTGATAAATTTAATCCTTTGGAGTATGATTTAAAAATTGCTGAACTTATTAATTTAGAAAATTATAATAAACCTTTTAACTTTAAGGAGGTATAGCCTTTAGGAGGAATGATAATTTATGAGTATACCAAAAGTAATACACTACTGCTGGTTTGGTGGCAAAGCTAAGCCAGAAGTAGTAGAAAAGTGCATTCAGTCATGGAAAGACTATTTAAAGGATTATGAGATTATAGAATGGAATGAAGAAAATTTTCCAGTAAAGAATTTTGAATTTACTAAGAAAGCTTATGAAGATAAAAAGTGGGCATTTGTATCAGATTATTGTAGGTTATGGGTACTTTATAATTATGGAGGAATATACTTAGATACTGATATGGAAGTTTTAAAACCCTTAGATAATTTATTAGAAAACTCATCCTTTGGAGGCTTAGAGGATAATGAAATTGCCTTTGGGATTTGGGGCTGCAGAAGGTATGATAAGTTTATTTCAGAAGTTTTAAAGTATTATAATAACTTGAATTATGATGATTACAAGGGAAAACTTAATGAATTAGCTATTCCAATTCATCTAACTTTAATTGCTAAGTACCTTGGTTATAAAGAAAGTCATAGTAATATATCTTATTTTTATAATGATGTAGCAATTTATCCTAAGGAGTATTTTTATCCTAAAAGACATGCTTGGCAAGAAGCTGTAATTACAAAAAACACTTATACTATTCATCATTATGAAGGAAGCTGGAGAAAGCCTCATCAGATATTTAGATCTAAGTTTAAACAAGAGCTACTAAAGTTTATTAGAGGCTTTAAATGAGAAAATGTCAGCTAAGTATAATCTTGCCTGTATACAATGTTCAAGAATATTTAGAAGAATGCTTGGATAGCATTTTAAATCAAAGCTATAAAGATTATGAACTTATTATTGTAGATGATGGTTCAAAGGATAATAGCTTAGAAATTATACAAAGATATAGTAATAAATTTAAAAACTTTAAATTTATATCACAAGATAATAAAGGTGTATCAGAAGCTAGAAATATAGCTTTAAAGAATGCAGAAGGAGAATATGTTTTATTTGTAGATTCTGATGACTTTTTAGAAAAGGAAATGTTAGAGAAAATAATAAGTACAGCCTTAAGTACAAAGGCAGATATAGTTATTAGCAATTATTATTTATTTTATGATGAAAATAATTATATAAAATTTATAAAAGATATGCCTAACTTTCATTTGTATGAGAGCTTTGAAGTAATAGATATGATGTTAAATAATAAAATTCAAGGGCAACTTTGGAACAAGCTTTTTAAGAATACTTTGCTTATAAATAATAACTTTTTATTTGAAAAGGGAAGATATATTCAAGACATATTTCCAGTATTTAAGGTAGTAAATACTTCTAATAAAATTGCCTATATTGATGATGCTTTATATTTTTATAGGCAAAGGGAGAGTTCAACTGTCCATAAAAAGAATAAAAAGCTAACAGAAGACTATTATCATGCTATGAAAAGCATTATTAATTATATAGAAGAAAATAAGCTTATAGTAAATAAATATAGTCTTAGAATTTTTAAAGCAAATGTATTTTCATATTTTATTTATCATTATACTAATGAAGATGTAAATAACAATTATAAAGCTTTTAAGAAGTCTAAATATATGGATTTAAATATTCATTTAAAAGATATTTTATTTTTAAGAAGATTTAATATAAAGGATAAAACGAGAATAATTTTATGGAAGTTAGGAATATTTAATTTTTTAAAGAAAGTTAAGAAGAATTATGAACAATAAAAGAATTATTAAAAATTATCTGTATAACATCACTTATGAAACTTTAATTTTAATACTACCCTTTATAACAGCTTCATATATTTCTAGAGTTTTAGGAGCTGATGGAATAGGAAAAAGTGATTATACTGCTTCCTTTGCAATTATATTTGCTACCTTTGGAAAGCTTGGCATAGATAGATATGGAAGCAAGCATATAGCTTATAAAAGAGATTTGAAAAGTACTAGAAGTGAAACCTTTTGGAATATATGGTCATTGCAAATTTCTTCAACCCTTATTTCAACAATAGTATATATTATATTTTTTATTACCTTAGGAGAATCCTTGAAAATAGTATTTTTATTGCAACTTCCAATAGTTTTATCAGGATTTTTTGATATTAGTTGGTTTTATATAGGTCTTGAAAATTTTAAGAAAATAGTAATTAGAAATACTGTAATAAAGATTATATCTGTAATTTTAATTTTTACTTTTGTAAAAAGTTATGCTGATTTAGATAAGTATATTTTAATTAATTCTTTAGCAGGCTTTTTAGGCTGCTTTACTTATTGGATTTCTTTGTTTAAGTATGTTAATAAAATTAATATTTCAAAGGTAAATATAAAACCTTATATAAGAGAATCAATAGTTTATTTTTTACCACAAATATGTATTCAAGTTTATACAGTAGCAGATCAAATTATTGTAGGCTCATTAACTAATCTTACTGAAGTGGGATATTATTCTCAAAGCTTAAAGGTTCCAAGAATGTCTTTAGCCTTTATTACATCATTAAGTACAGTTTTAATGCCAACAATAGCTAATCTTTATGAGAAAAGTAATACTTTAGGTATAGAAAAGTATTTAAAAAAATCTTTAGAAATTACTATTTGCATTGGTGTTTTTGGTGCAAGCTCTATGGCAGCAGTAGCTAATAAATTTGTTCCATTATTTTTTGGAGAGAAGTTTAATTTAATTACACCATATATGATGACTATTAGTCTAATTGCAGTAATTATTCCAATAGGACTAGTGTTTACAAATCAATTTATCATTCCAACTAGCAAAAATAAAGAATATGTAATTCCTATTTTTTCAGCAGCCTTAGTAAGCTTAATATGTAATTTTATTGTAATACCTCTTATAGGAATAAGTGGAGCTATAATAACAGTTGTTTTATCAGAACTTACTGCAACAATATTAAAAGTAGTTTTAGTAAGAAAATATTTAGATATTAAGGGACTTTTTAAAAGAAGTTATATTTATTTTTTATTTGGAATAGTGAATTTTGTCTTGGTTAATTTAGTTACATCTGTTCTTGATACCACTATATTATCACTACTTATAGGATGCAGTTTATGTTTTGTTTGTTATGGAGGATTAATGCTTATTTTCAAAAATCCTATTAAGGAGGATTTATATGATATTTATAACCGTTGGAACTCAAAAGTTTCAGTTTAATAGATTGCTTAAGGAAATAGATAAATTAATAGAAGAAAAAAAGATATTTGAAGAAGTATTTGCTCAAATTGGATATAGTACCTACAAGCCTAAAAATTATAGCTTTAAGGAGTTTATAAATTCAGAAGAGTATAATGATATCCTTAATAAAGCTGATATAGTAATAACTCATGGAGGAACTGGAACAATAATAAAGTCTATAAATCTTAGAAAAAAGGTAATAGCAGTTCCTAGGCTTAAGTCTTTTGGGGAACATGTAGATAATCATCAAATTCAAATAATATCAGAGTTTAGTGATATTGGATTTTTACGAAAGGTTCATGATATAGATAAGTTATATGAAGCACTTGAAAGTATAAGAAATTTTGATGTTAAGGAATATATATCTAATACAAAGAATATAATTTTTGAAATAGAAAAATATATAGAAGGAGAAATGTAGTTTGAACATTTTATACCTTAACACATCAGTTCATTTAGGTGGAGATACCAAGTGTATCTTAAAACTTTGTAAAGAGATTAATAATAAAAACAAAATAATATTAGCAAGTGCTGGAGGAAAGCTTTTACCTGAGTTTCTTAATATTGGAGTTAAGCATTATGAAATGAAGGATCCTAGTATGAAAAATATTTTTGGCATAGTCCATAATATTTTTAAGACAATAAAGATAGTTAGGAAGGAAAATATACAGTTAATTCATAGTCACCATAGATTAACTACATTTATTTCTAAAATAGCATCTTTTTTCACAGGGGTAAAGGTGATACATACCCAGCACTTGTGTATAGAAGATAAATTTTTCTTAACTAGATGGGCACTTAAAAATATAGATACTATTACTGTTAGTGATTCTGCAAAGAAAGCCTTAGTTAATAAGTGTAAATTAGATAAAAGAAGAATTACAACAATATATAACACTGTAGAAGTAAAAAAGGAAAATAAAAAAGTTGATGAAGCTTTAATTGAAAGTAAAAAAAGTTATTTTACTGTAGCACAAATTAGTAGGATTGTTGATTATAAAGGAGTATATGATTTTGTAAATATAGCAAAGGAAGTTAGTAAAATCAATAATAATATAAGGTTTTTCTTAATAGGTGGAGGAGAGGAACTAGAAAATTTAAAAGCATATGTTAAGGAAAATAATATGGAAGATAAGGTTTATCTACTTGGAGAGAAGGAAAATGTAATTGACCATATGAAATATATAGATTTAGTTATTTTATGTTCACATATAGAGGGGCTTCCACTTGTACCCTTAGAAGCCTTTTCTCAAAAAATTCCTGTTATTGCTACTAATATTCCAGGAACTAATGAGGAAATAATTAATGGAGTAAATGG
>NZ_JABUTB010000028.1:0-25595 GCF_021443865.1 Clostridium sp. | reverse complement strand
TGAAGAAGTAAATAGGAAAGTATTTATTATAATTTTGAAGAAATGAATATGAAGATATTTTCAGCAGATTTTAAGATATAAGTAGAGCTTTTATAAATTGATTTTAAAAGGACAAGTTTGTAAGAATAAGCCTCTAAGGTACAAGCTTTGAGGTTGCAACTTCTGTAGGTAGAAGCTCCAAATGGACAAGTTATCAGTAGATAAGTTATCAAGTAAAAAGTTTTGAAAAAAATTATTAAGAGAGGAAAGCTATGGATAAGGATACTTGTGAAAAGTCTAGTTTAAATTTTAATGAAAAACTAATATTGATTTTATTCTTTGCTATAGTAATTATAAGTCAAGGAATAAGAGGATATATAAATAAAATAATAGGGACAAGTATCTTTAATTATCATTTAATACCTATATCAATAATTATGCTTTTATTTTTAAATAAAAGAAACAGGTTTACTAAGACTAATATAATTATTTTTATATCTATTTCCTCTCTTATTTTTATGGGATATATAAAAAATAGATATGGGATTTCTGATTTAATTAGAGTAATAGTAGGGTTTATAGCTCCTTTAATAATATTTCTACTAGATTATACAGAAATAAGAATGAATTTGATTTTTCCTAAAATAGTTAAGAGCTTTAATGTATTTATTTTTATAGCTTTTATATCTCAAGCTATTATGTCAATTAAGATAGGAAGAACTGGTGGAATTATTGGACATCCTCTAACTGCTGGATGGTATTATGGAATATTTATAGGCTTTAATATTATTTACTATAAATATTTTAAGAGTAAAGGGGATTTTCTAATATTATTAGATGTATCTATAGCTTTAACTGGAACAGTACTTGCAGCTGGAAGAATATCTTTATTTATTTGTATATTATTAAGCATAGTATATACATTTTCTTGTTGCAAAAAAAGAAGTATTCCATATTTAATTTTGCCAATACTTATGGTAGGATTTTTATCCACTCCAATTGTAAATGAATATATATGGGCAAAATTTAAGGAAACAGCTTCTTGGGGAGATGTAAGTAATGGAAGGCTTTTAGGAATTAGAGAAATGATATTTTTTAAGAAATATCCTAATTTCTTATTTGGAAGAGGCATTGGATACTCCAATTATGTTAGCCAGTATATTTTTGGAGTAGTTAACTTTGAAAATCCAATACTAATGTTTGCTTATGACTATGGAATTTTAAATCTACTACTTATAATTACAATTATATTTATAAATCCAATTAGATTAATGCTTAGGAGTAAAAACTATTTAGTATCAATGATTTATATGTGTATTCTAATAATTCCATTTACCTATAATGGATTGGCAGAAACAGTAGGGATTTTCATAGTTCTAATATTTATAATATATATTTTATTTGGTATTAATCTATATGTTTCAGTAAAAGAAGAGTATTAAAGAAATTGTAAAAAAATGGTCCCCAGGGGAATTTCCAGAAGGAAGTTCCCTATTTTTTATTTCCTATTTAAAGGGAAATAAAATGATATTCTTAAATGATTATCATTATTGTATTATAGTATTGAGAATAAAACTAAGGGGGAAGGACAAATGGTCAAAGATTTAAAGATAAAAATATATGCTGATGGTGCTGATTTAAAATCAATGCTTGAAGAATACAATAAAGGAATTGTAAGTGGATTTACAACAAACCCTTCATTAATGAAGGTTGCTGGAATAAAGAGTTATAGAGACTTTGGTAAGGCTATACTAAAGGAAATAAAGGATATGCCAATTTCCTTTGAGGTTTTTGGAGATGATGAAGAAACAATACTTAAAGAGGCAAGGGAACTTTTTACTTGGGGTGAAAACGTTTATGTAAAAGTGCCAGTAGTAAATACTAAGGGAGAGTTTAATGGAAAGATAATTAAAACTCTAGCAGATGAAAAGGTAAAGCTTAATATAACTGCAATCTTTACTTATAAACAAGTAAAGGATGTTATGAGTTTATTAAATAAAGATAGTGAAGCTATTATTTCAATATTTGCTGGAAGAATAGCAGATGCAGGAGTAGATCCAATAGGAATAATGAAGGAAGCTATTGAACTTGCAAAGGATTATCCAAAGGTAGAGATATTATGGGCAAGCTGTAGAGAACTTTATAGTATTGTTGAAGCTAATAATATAGGCTGTGATATTATTACAGTTCAAAATAGCATATTAAAGAAAATTAATTTATTGGGTAAGGATTTAAATGAGTATTCTATAGAAACAGTTAATGATTTCTTTAAGGATGCCAATAGTTTAGGGTTTTCAATTATGGAATAGGGTTTAATTTAAGAGAGGTAAAACTATGATAGAAAAATTATTAACTGAAGAAGTCATTGATGTAAATATCAAGGCTGAGAACTGGGAAGAAGCAGTAACTATAGCAGGGAAATTACTATTAAAAAGTGAAAAGATTGAGGAAAGATATATAGAAGCTATGATAGAAACAGTTAAGGAAATGGGGCCATATATAGTAATGGCTCCTGGAATAGCAATGCCTCATGGAAGACCTGATTCTGGAGTTTTAGAACTAGGAATTTCAGTAATATCTTTAGAAAAGGGTTTGAACTTTGGAAGTAGTGAATTTGATCCTGTTAAGCTTGTATTTGCAATTTGTGCTAAGGAAAATAAAACACATATTGAATTACTTCAAGACTTATCTTACATCTTAGATGATGAAAATCTATTAAAGGATATTGAAGGATGTAATTCAAAAGAAGATTTATTAAGGGTAATTTTAGATGTTTATGAAAGAAATAAAACAAATTAAGGGTGGGATTATTAATGAAAATTATAACAGTATGTGGAAATGGAATAGGAAGTAGTTTAATGCTAGCTATGAAAATACAAGAAATATGTGATGAGGAGGGGATAAAGGCAGAAGTGGAATCTTCTGATGTTAGTGCAGCTGTAGGAAAGAATTGCGATGTTATTGTAACTGTTAAAGAATTAGCTTCACACTTTAATAATGATAAAACTTTAATTGTTAGAAGTTATATAAACAAAAAGAAGATTAAAGAAGATATATTAGAGAAGCTTAAAGAAAAAAGTGCAGAGTTAAAATAGTATTTATTTTGGTTATTATTAAATTTTTATATGAAGGAGAATGGTATTATGGAAGGTATTTTAGCGTTTTTTAGAGATTTCTTAAAAGAACCTGCTTTATTAATGGGTTTAATGGCTTTTATAGGATTAGTTGCTTTAAGAAGACCAACTCATAAGGTATTTACAGGAACTTTAAAACCTATACTTGGTTATTTAATGTTAGGAGCAGGTGCAGATTTTATCGTTGCCAATTTAAATCCTTTAGGAGAAATGATTCAAGAGGGATTTAATATAAGTGGAGTTATTCCAAATAATGAGGCAATAGTTTCAGTTGCACAAAGAGTACTTGGTGTAGAAACAATGTCTATATTAGTAGTAGGTTATATAGTAAACCTTGTTATAGCAAGATTCACTAAATTTAAGTATATATTCTTAACAGGACACCATAGTTTCTTTATGGCATGTCTATTATCAGCAGTTTTACAAACAGCAGGCTTTGAAGGAGCTGTCTTAATTGCTATAGGTGGTGCTTTCTTAGGATTAATAAGTGCAATTTTACCAGCAGTTGGACAAAAGTATACTTTAAAGGTTACTGATGGTGATGAAGTTGCTATGGGACACTTTGGTAGCTTAGCTTACTATGTATCAGCATGGATAGGTGGAAAAGTAGGTAAAGCAGAAGATAGTACAGAAAATATGCAAATACCAGAACAATGGAGTTTCTTAAGAGATACAACTATTTCAACAGCTTTAACAATGATGGTATTTTATTTAATAGCTGCTATAGCTGCAGGTTCTGATTTTGTTAACAACTTATCTGGTGGACAAAATATGGTATTATTTGCTTTAATGTCAGCAATGAAATTTGCAGTAGGTGTAACTATAGTTTATGCAGGTGTTAGAATGATACTTGGAGATTTACTTCCAGCCTTCCAAGGTATTGCTACAAAGGTTATACCAGATGCAATCCCAGCAGTAGACTGTGCAGTATTCTTCACATATGCCCCAACAGCAGTTGTTATAGGTTTTGTTGCTAGCTTTATAGGTGGAGTTATTGGAATGTTATTACTTGGATTTGCTGGTGGAGTTTTAATTATACCAGGACTTGTACCACATTTCTTCTGTGGAGCAACAGCAGGTATATATGGAAATGCAACAGGTGGTAAAAAGGGAGCTGCTGTGGGAGCTTTTGTAAATGGATTATTAATTACATTTATTCCTGCATTATTACTTCCTGTATTAGGTAACTTAGGCTTTGAGAATACAACCTTTGGTGATTTTGACTTTGGTATTGTAGGATTAGCAATAGGAAAGCTTTATGAATTCTTAGGCTCTTTAGGTGTAATCATATTATTAGCTTTACTAGTAATTGCAGTATTAGTACCAAGCTTTATGAGAACAAAATCAAAGGTTATTAACAATAACTATGAGGAAATGTAATCCCCAGGGGACCAAATAATTCCCAATTAATAGGTAATCCCCAGGGGACCAAATAATTCCCAATTAATTTTCAAACCCCAGGGGACCAAATAATTCCCAATTAGGCTAGATATTATTATCTAGCCTTTATTTTTGGAGAGAAACATATTAAGGTGTATAATAAATACAAATTAATATTAGGAAATAATAGATAGGAGGGGGAATTTTGAATATAAGATATATTGAAATATTAAATTTATTAATTAATTCTAGCACAGATTTAAGTGTTGAAGATTTAGCCAACAAGTTTGGAATATCCAAAAGAATGATTAGATATGATATTGATGAAATTAATAAATATCTAAGAGAAAATAATATTTCTGAAATAGATAAAAAGCCTAACTCTCCATTGAGATTTAATTTATCTAAGGAGGAAGAAGAAAAGGTAGGAAAGCTTATAAGTAATATAAATATGAAAAGTTATATTTTTTCTACAGAAGAAAGAGTTGGGATATTATTGTATGAATTACTAAGTTCAAATAAGATTTATAACTACAATGAGTTTCAAGAAAAATTATTAATAAGTAAAACTACCTTAGTTAATGATATTAAAAGGGTTAAGGAATGGCTTAGTGAATACAATATTGAAATAATAAAGGTTTCTAATAAAGGATTTAAAATTAGTGGTGATGAAGATAACATTAGAAAAGCCATGATAAGCCTACTTATTGATAAAAGTAAATATAATATTATTGAGACCCTAGAGAAAATTTATAATAATGAAAATAACAGCATCTTAGGAGATATTAAAAAGCTAGATATTAATAAAAAGAATATGGAATATATAAAGGAATTAGTAAGAGATTTAGAAAGAGATTTTGGAGTATTTTCTGAAGAAGACTTTTTTAATTTAGTAATTGCCTTATTTGTGATTATAAATAGAGCAGGAAACCTACCAATTAATAATGAGAATAAAAGCTTAAGTATAAATTATAAAAAGGAATATAAGGCAGCTTTAGAAATTTCTAATAAAATTAAAGATAGGTTTAATATTGATTTAGGCAAAGAAGAAATTAATATTATTGTAAGCAGAATATTATCTGGAAGTAAAAATGAAGGAGTTTTATTTGAATCAAAGGATTACTTTGATGCTTGTTATATAGCTGGAAAAATAATGGACAACCTAAGAATAACCTTTGGCAATAACTTTAGAATGGATAATCCCTTATTTGAAAGCTTTATTAATCATCTAAAGAGTTTAATTTTTAGATTAAAATATAATATTATAAGTAAAAATCCAATTTTAGATACTATTATAAGCAATTATAAAAATGAATTTAAATTAATAAAGGAAGCAACTAATTTTATTCAAGATAAGTTTAACTATATATTAAGTGATGATGAAATTGGATATATAGTCATGTATATTGAAGCTACTATAGAAAAAAATAAAAAGGAGGAGATTATAAAAAGTAAAAATATAATAATAGCTTGTTCAGCAGGTTTTGCCACGGGAAGATTATTAGAAGCTAAGATAAAAGGAAGATTTGATGTTAATATAGTTGGAGTTACATCCATACATAATATATGTAGATTGTTAGAAAAAAATGAAAAAGTAGATTATATAGTTTCTCCAGTTGATATACTTGAAAATTATAATATCCATGTTATAAAGGTATCTGCAATTTTGAGCAATGAAGATATTAAAGAATTAGGAAGATATTTATCTTTTAAAAATGTAAGTGATAGTGAATTTAATTTAAAAAGAAATAATAAAAGTAAAAATCATGATGAAAATAATAATTGGGAAAATATAGACAAGCTAAATGGTATAGATATTAAAGACGTTAATGTAGATGACATTATAAAAATTATAGAAAGAAGTTCAAAGATTTTAGATAAAGATAAGTTGAATGAAGAACTAATTTGTTATTTTAATAAAATGGATAATAATACTATTGAATTAAAAAGATATATTCTAGAAGATAATATTCAATTAAATTTAAAGGCAGATAATTGGGAAGAAGCAATAAGGCTTAGTGCTATACCACTATTAAATAATAAGGCTATAACTGAAGAATATATAGATGCTATGATAGAAAATGTAAATAATTTAGGAGCCTATATAGTAGTGGATGATGGAATAGCCATACCCCATGCAAGACCAGATAATTATGTTAAAAACTTTGGAATTACTATTAATACTTTTATTAATCCTATTACTATAGGAAGCCATAATATAAGGATATTTATAACTATAGCCAGCACAAATAATGAAGATCATATAGAACTTATAACTCAAATAATGAAGTTAATAGAAGATGAAAACTTTATAAATATTCTAAATACAAGTGATGCTAGTAAGAAAGAAATATTAGAGATAATAAATTTTAAATAATAAATTGTAAATAAATGGACCCCAGGGGAAGTGCGTACTGCACCTTCCCCTGGGGTCCATTTATTTACAGAGAAAGAATAAAAACATAAAATTTGTGAATAATTAATATATAAAATACAAATTAAATTTANAAATACAAATTAAATTAAATGAATATAGAGATATAGAAATATATTAAAACTTATTCGCAATATAAGTATAAATATAAAAAATAAATAAATATAAATATAAATAATGAAAAAGGAGTTATTCATATGGCTACACCTAGAAGGTTTTGGAGAGAAGGAACCATTTATCATGTAACAACTAGAGGAAATAGAAAAGAAGATATATTTAACGATAAATCGGATTACAAGGTATATCTTGCGATGATAGAAGAAAATCTTAAATATTATAGCCAATTTAACTATAAATTACTTGAATATTGTTTAATGAAAAATCATGTCCATTTACTTATCAAAACAGATACCTGGCCTTTATCAGATTTTATGAGAAGATTAAATTCAAAGTATACCTTATATTACAACAAAAAATATAATTACGTTGGTCACTTATTTCAAGGAAGATATTATTCTCAAATAATAGAAGATAACGCACAATTATTAGAGGTGAGCAGATATATTCATTTAAATCCAGTAAGATCAAAGATATGTAATAACCCCAAGGATTATATATGGTCTAGCTATCATAATTACATAATTAATAAGGAAAGTAAATTAATTAGTACTGAAGTAATATTAGATTTTTTTGTAAATAGAAGAAGATATAGAGAGTTTGTGGAGCATGTACCTGGAGTAAAAGAATTTGATAGTAATGAATGGACAGGAAATACATAATAATATAATTTCCAAATATTGTTCCCCTGGGGAACAATATTTGGTTTAAGAACATTTTAAAGTAGTTTTTTTACTGAATTTCTTTCAATTAATTCTACATCTAAAACTATATTTTGTGGGGACATATCAGGAGATTTAATATATTTAAAAAGTAAATCTACTGATGTAATTGCTTTAAGTACAATATCTTGTTTTATTGTAGTTAATCCAGGCTGTGAAAAGGAACTTATCTCTAAGTTATCAAAACCTATTATAGAAAAATCATTTGGAACTGAAAAGCCTTTATTAGATAATTCATTTATGATCTTTAAGGCTAATATATCAGAGAAAGCAAAAATTCCTAGATGATTATCTTTAATTGATATTAGTTCATTAACGGTATTTTCTATGGAAGTAAAATTAATAATGTGACTTTCTATAAGAGGTATTCCTGCAGATAACAAGGTTTCAGAAAATCCTTTAAACCTTTCTTTTACAAGAAGACTATCATTTATATATTCACCAACATAGGCAAGATTTTTATGTCCATGTTTTATAAAATAATTAGCAGCAAGAGCTCCTCCTTTATAATCGTCTATTCCTATATTAGTAACTTTTTTTGTAGGACTATAACTATCTGTAAAAATAAGAGGAATGGTGATATTTTCTTTTAATTTATTAATATTTTCTACAAATGAACCAAAAAAAATTGCACCTGAAGCTTTCCAAGCTTTTAAATTATCAATTATCTCGGAATATTCTGAAACAAAATGAACCATAGTATTATATCCATAAGATTGTACTCTTTCAATAATATTTCCTAGCATTATTGAATTGTACTGATTTGATAACGAAGATGCATCTCCTTGCATGAAAACTGCTATGATTTTAGAGGATTTGGAAGATAAGCTTTGAGCAGATGAATTTGGCACAAAATTATATTTTTTTATTATTTTTTCTATCTTTTCAATATTCTTATCCGAAACTAAATCATAACGTTTATTTATAACACGAGATACCATCATTACACTAACGCCTGCTTCCTTAGCAATGTCTTTCATAGTAAGCATAATAACACGAATCCTTTCTATATTAACTATAAGAAAATTATATAATAACACTAAAAAAAGACAAGATATTTTAAAAAAAATTTAGTTAAATATATTGACAGTTAATAAGAGAAAATGTTAAAATTATGTTAACGTTAACAAGGGTTGCAGCAAAAATTTTTTAATGTTATTGTTATCGGTAACAGAAGTTGCAACAAAATTTTTTACACGTTATTGTTAACGATAACAGTAACGGCAACAGTAACAGCAAATTGATAGGGGGGTAAATATGAATATAAAACATATACCAGATGGATTATTTCCTAATAGTAAGTGCGAATTTAATAGAGAGCCAGTATATCCAATTCATGGAGAAGAGATAATAATAAAATGCAGCATTGAAGAAGTAAATAAAAATAATGTTGTAGAACTAATCTATAGTGAAGATGGAAGGAAAAATTCATCGGCTAAATTATTAAAGACAAATGAGAAAAGTATAGAATTTCAAGTTATTCCAAATAGGGATACTAGAGAAATAGAATATTTTTTCCAAGATAATTTAGGTAATAAGTTAACAGAAGTTTTTGCAGTTCCAATTCTTAAAGAAGAGGAGCTTAAAGATCCTAAAGTATATAAGAATGAAGATAATGTAATAGAAATGCATTATCAAAATAATGATAGTTTATATTGTTTATCAGCTAAACTAGAAAATAATAAACAAATAAAAATAAATTTTAAGGAATTATTTGATTTTAACTACTCTAAAGAAGCAGTAGAGATATTTGAATATAAAAAAGAATTTGATGGCTTTGAGGCCTTAATAAATAATCAAGGAATTACTGTTAAGAATGAAGAAGATACCTTATACTACATGCCTTCTAGCATTACAATTAGATATGATCATCATGGGAAAATATATAGTATTCTTAAGAAAATTAATGTTAAGGCAGATGGAATATATGGCTTTGGAGAAAAATATGATTCTATCAATCAATTAGGTAAGAATCCAAAATCATATGTTATAGAGAAGTTTTGTGAGCAAGGAGAATCTTCTTATTTACCAAGTCCATTCTTCTTCACAAATTATGGGGTTGGAATATATGAAAAAGATACTCTTCAACATAATTATAAGATTACAGAAAAGGAAGTTTATTCAGAGGTTGAGATTTATTCTGATGTTTCAAGTAATTTAGAAATTATAGAAGAAGATATTTATTTAGGCGATATAAAGAAGATTATAAGTGATTATACATATGAAACTGGCAAAATAAAAATGCCTCCACTATGGATGTTTGGACCATGGATGTCCTCTAATGGTTGGGACACACAAAAGGAATCCTTAGAACAAGTTGATAAAATGCTAGAATTGAAAATTCCAGCAACTGTTATGGTATTAGAAGCTTGGAGTGATGAAAAAACATTTTATATATGGAATGAGGCTAAGTACACTCCAAAAGAAAATAGTGAAGCAGTATCCTATAGTGATTTTGAATTTGATGAAAATGGAAAGTGGACAAACCCTAAGGAATTTGTACAAAACTTAGATGATAATGGACTAAAGCTTATATTATGGCAAATTCCAGTTATAAAGCAAGATGATAAATATAATGGAGCACAGCTTGATTATGATAGAGAGTATGCTGTTAAAAACAATCTATGTATAAATAATAGTGATGGAACACCTTATATAATACCTGATTTATGGTTTGCAGGCTCTTATGTACCTGATTTTTCAAATCCAGAAACAGTAAAGTGGTGGTTTGATAAAAGAGGATACTTGGTAACTGAATTAGGAGTAGCTGGATTTAAAACAGATGGTGGAGAATTCCTATTTGATAAATCTTGTGTATTACATAATGGAAAAACTGTGAAAGAAATGCATAATGAATATCCTAATATGTATGTAGAAGCCTATCACAACTTTTTCAATAATAGTGGCACAGAAGGAATTACCTTTACTAGAGCAGGATATGCAGGAGCACAAAAATTCCCAGCACATTGGGCAGGAGATCAAATATCAACCTTTGAAGAATTAAAGTCACAACTTAAAGCAGGGATTTCTGCAGGATTATCAGGAATTTGTTTTTGGGGATTTGATATAGGAGGATTTGCTGGAAAGGTTCCTAATAAAGAGTTGTATTTAAAAGCATCAGCAATGGCACTATTTTCTCCAATTATGCAATTCCATTCAGAACCAAGAAATGGACAATTTTTCATGACTGAAAGAGAAGAGTGGAATAATGATAGATCACCATGGAATCTAGCAAAAGTTTTGAAGGATGATTCCATTATAGATATCTATAGAAAATTTGCAAATTTAAGAATGAATTTACTTCCATACATTTGGAGGGAATCAGAATATTGTGTTAAAACATCAAGACCACTTATGGCACATTTAATTTATGATTATACCAATAAAGAATGTTGCAATATTGAAGATGAATATATGTTTGGTAGAGATATTTTAGTAGCTCCACTTATTAATGAAGGTGAATATTCTAGGAAAGTTTATATTCCAGAGGGAGTATGGTATGACCTATGGACTGGAAAGGAATATAGTGGGGATTCATGGATAAATTATAGCTGTAGTATAGAAGAGATTCCTGTATTTATTAAGGCTGGAACAATATTACCTCTTGCAGCTAATGAAAATTTAATAATTGGTGATAAAACAATATCTGGGGCAATGAAAAATAATATAGATGAGTTTGAAAACTTACTTTTACTTGCATATGGAAATATAGATAAGGATGATTTCCTAAAGGAACTTAAAGCTCAGAAAGAACAAATAAAAGCTAAAGGATATTGGTATGGAAATATATTAAATGAATCTAATCTTGATAATGAAGAGGGTAAAGAAAAAGCTAAGATTTTTGGATTAGATGTTAAAGTTGAGAATGGAGGATTTTATGGAGAAATATAGAGTGACGGGAAATGAATATATTTCCCTTCCAACAATTAAGGAAAGTAATGGGGGAATTGAAGGAATAAGTTTTCTTAATATGGCAGCTAAGGGGATGCTTGAGATAGTTGGGAATGAAGAGATATCTTTATTAGAACCTACTATTACTATAAATGGCCTAGAAGTACCTATAGAAGCTCTATCTTGGAAATATATTAATTATTGGATTCCTTATTTTAAAATGGAAACAGATGAAGTAATAGTTGAAGGTACATTATTAGCACCAATAAATGAAAGAGGATTTTGTTATCATATTGCTTTGCAAAATAAAACAGCAAATAATGCAGAAATAAAAATTGGATTAAAGGGTTGTTGGAGCAAAGCTTATCACTCAATAAATGAGAGTAAAGAAATCGATTTAAAGAAGTTTGTTTATGAAAGTGGATGGAATAATTCTTTTGTATTAGATATGAGAAATGGATATTCATTATTTGCCTTTGCTCCAATAATAACTGAGGAACAAGAACCATCAGATATAAGTTATGAGTATAAGGAAAAAAATAATGAAATAATATATGAAATTAATAAAAAGGATATTGTAAGTGCTGGTGGGAAAATAGAGCAAGACTTTTGGTTTGGTATAGGATTTGAAGAAGTTTCAGCTACTACATCTGCAAAGGAAATGTTAAGACAAGGATATAATTACGAATATGAAAAAACTAATAATTGGTTAAAAAAGCGTATAAAAACAACCAAGAATGAAAAATTAGATTATTTATTAAATTTGAATATGTTCTTTAGTTATTTCTTTGCATCAGGTATAACAATTGATACTGAAGATCTTACATTAATGACATCTAGAAGTCCAAGATATTATGTAAGTGCAGCTTATTGGGATAGAGATAGTCTATTATGGAGTTTTCCAGCTATATTAATGGCTGATGATAAGCATGCTAGAAAAATGCTGATTTATGTATTTGAAAAACAAATAAGAAATGTAGGTATACATAGTCGTTATATTGATGGAACAGTTCTTGAACCTGGATTTGAGTTAGATGAACTATGTGCACCAATTATTGCACTACATAACTATTTTGAAAAAACAACAGACAATACAATTCTTCATGAAAGTTGTGTAGAAAAGGGCGTAAAAAGAATTCTTGAAATACTAGAAGAGAAAAAGAATGAAAAGCTTGGATTATATGAAACAATGCTACAACCAACAGATGATATGAGAGTATATCCATATTTAACTTATAATAATGCTCTTGTATGGAAGATATTAAAAGACATATCCAATATGTATGAAGGTATATGGGAAGAAAAAGAAATAAATAAATTAAAATTAGAGTCAAGTAGAATAAAAAGCTCTGTTCTCACTCATTGTGTAAAAGAAAAGGATGGAAAGAATATATTTGCTTGGTCTATTGATGAAAATAGGAATTGGGATATTTATGATGAACCACCTGGAAGCCTATTGCTATTACCTCATTATGGATTTTGTGATATGAAGGATGAGATATGGAAAAATACAGTAGATATAATTAAAAGAAAAGACTACCAATATTCCTTTGCTGAATGTCCAATTTCTGATATTGGATGTAAACATGCACCACATCCATGGATTTTAAGTATTGCAAACAGTCTTTTGTGTGGAGACAAAGATAAAGCAGAAGAGAATTTAAGTAAATGTATTATGGATAATGGAATTGCTTGTGAAAGTGTAGATGAATATACAGGGGAATGTGCTACTGGTGAAGCCTTTGCAACCTGTGCTGGATTCTTAGCCTATGCTATAAACTATGCATTTGGAGAATAGAAGTATTTACATTTTAATTTAAGAAAAAAGTGTATTGCTAATGTATACATTTACAATAAATTGAATTAGGACTAGGAGGGAATAAAGTGAATAAAAAAATAAATAAAACATGGAATTCCATATGGCAGAATAGGGGACTATATGCGTTAATGTTGCCTTCTATTATCTTACTTATACTATTTGCTTATAAGCCAATGTACGGAATAATAATAGCCTTTAAGGATTATAGACCTATAGATGGTATTTGGGGAAGTCAATGGGTTGGATTTGAACACTTTATAAAGTTCTTTAAATCTTACCAATTTAAATCTTCCATAACTAATACATTATCAATTAGTTTATATAGTTTAATAGCAAGTTTTCCTTTACCAATTATAATGGCACTTTTATTAAATCATATGAGAAATAAGGCATTAAAAAAGGTCTTTCAAACAGTAACTTATTTACCACATTTTATTTCTACTGTAGTAATGGTTGGAATACTATTAATTTTCCTATCTCCTGGTAGTGGGCTAATTGGAGTTATTTGTAACTTCTTTGGAGTTCAAGCACCAAATTTAATGGGAAGTGCAAGTGCCTTTAATGATGTTTATGTATGGTCTGATGTTTGGCAACATACAGGATGGGATAGCATTATATATTTAGCAGCTCTTTCAGCTGTGGATCCTAGCTTATATGAAGCTGCAACAGTAGATGGTGCATCAAGATGGCAAAAAATAAAATATATTGATTTACCAATGATTTTACCAACAGCTGTTATTCTTATGATTATGAGAGTTGGAGGAATTATGAATGTTGGATTTGAAAAGGTATATTTAATGCAAAATCCTTTAAATTCATCTTCAAGTGAAGTTATTTCAACTCTTGTATATAAAACAGGATTATTAAGTAATCAATATAGCTATTCAGCAGCAGTTGGATTATTTAATACTATTATAAATGTTATTCTTTTAATTGCAGTAAATGAAATTTCTAAAAGATTTAGTGAAAACAGTCTTTGGTAGGAGGTATAAATAAATGAAAAAAAATAAGGTTCCCAAGATTAAGAGTTCTTCTAATGATAAAGTTTTTGATATTTCACTAATAATAATAGCGATAATTGGAATTATAGTGGTAGCTTATCCTCTATACTTTATTATCATAGCATCAATAAGTGATCCATCAGCAGTAGCATCTGGACAAACTTTACTTTTACCTAAAAACATTACATTTGATGGATATAAAGAACTTTTTAAAACACCACAGATATGGGTGGGATATAGAAATACTATTATCTATACTGTTTTAGGTACATTCATTGGACTAGCTGTTAATATTCCAGTTGGATATGCTTTATCAAGAAAAGATTTAGTAGGAAGAAAACTATTAACTTGGTTTTATATGATAACTATGTTTTTTAGTGGTGGTTTAATTCCAACATTTCTAACTGTTAAGGAATTAGGATTTTACGATAATTTCTGGGTAATGGTACTTCCATTCTCAGTAAGCGTTTATAACATTATAGTAGCAAAATCATTCTTCCAATCAAATTTACCAGAAGAATTATGGGAAGCAGCTAAAATAGATGGATGCTCAAATATAAGATATTTTATACAAATAGTGTTACCTCTTTCAAAGGCTATTATAGCTGTAATTGGATTATGGACTGCAGTTGGAATGTGGAATTCATATTTTAATGCATTAATTTACTTAAGAGACGAATCATTATATCCATTACAATTGATTTTAAGAAATATATTAATTACAAATCAAATGCAATCAGCTATGGGAACAGGTGAAGCTGCACAAATAGCAATAAGAAACGCAAATCTAATGAGATATGCAGTTATTATTATATCTACAGCTCCAATTATGTGTGTATATCCATTTGTTCAAAAGCACTTTAACAAAGGTATTATGGTTGGTTCAATTAAAGGCTAATAAAAAATAATTTAAATAAAAAGGAGAGAAGAAAATGAGAAAAAACGTAAAAAGTTTATTCAGTGCAATTCTTATTTCTGTAATGGCAACTGGAGCACTAACAGGATGTTCAGGAAAGGATACAAAAACAGTCGAAAATACTGACTTAGGAGATTCTTTCAATGAAACTGGAATGCCAATTGTTAAGGATGAGATTACAATTGATGTATTAACAACTAGATGGGGTAATATGGGTGATACATTTACTCAAAATCAATTTTTAGTTGATTTAGAAAAAGAGTCTAATGTAAAAGTTGATTGGCAAGTACAATCTCTAAATGACTGGGAAGAACAAAAATCTATTTTATTAGCAAGTGGAGAGTTACCAAGTGTTATTTTTGGAAGTGGTACAATGACTGATACAGATATCCTTTCTAATCTTGATTATTTTATACCTTTAGATGATCTTATTGATAAATATATGCCAAATTATAAGAAAATCCTTGAAAACGATCCAGAGCTTAAGAAATTAACAACTTATCCAGATGGAAAGATTTATTCCCTTGGAAAAAGACTACCAGCTAGACCAAAGGTATCAGGTCAATTAATGATTAATAAGACATGGCTTGATAATCTTAATCTTGAAGTACCAACAACAATTGAAGAATTAAATAATGTTCTTCTTGCTTTTAAAGAAAAAGATGCAAATGGAAATGGTAATCCAAATGATGAAATTCCTATAACAGGAGCAGGGGAGCTTAGCCAATATTACTTTATTCCATTTGGATATGATGCAATTGATAGTGATATGTTGCTAAAGGATGGTAAATTATCTTATGCTAAAACTTCAGAAGCTTATAAGGAAGGATTGAAATGGGCTCAACAAATGTATAAAGCAGGAGTTATTGATCCTGAAATATTTACTCAAGATAATACAATGCTAACAGCTAAGAATCAAGACCCAAATGTTGCTAGAGTAGGAATGTCTTATGAATGGGTACCAGATGCTGTTTTTGGAAAATGGAGTGATGAATATATTGCAATTGCACCAATAGCAGGTCCAGATGGAAATAGATATGCATATGGTGATGAAAATGGAGTTGGAGCATTAGCAAGAAATGAAGTACTTATTACAACCTTCTGTAAGAATCCAGAAGTAGTTGCTCGTTGGATAGACCAATTCTATACAGATGAAGCAAGTATTCAAAATTTCTGGGGAGCAATAGGAACAGTTATTGAAAAAGATGCAAATGGTAATTATTCATTATTAGATCCTCCAGCAGGAACAAGTGCAGATGCTTGGTATTGGGAACAAAGTACTAGAGACTTTGGACCTAAATATGCTTCTGATGAACTTAATAGTAAGCTTACCCTTTCTTCTGAAAGTGGAGATGGTTTAAAACTAGAAATTAGTAAAATGGGAGAAGAATATATTGGAACTGCATATCCTAAAGTTATGTATACTGTAGAGGAATCAAAAGAATTAGCAACATTAACTACTGATATTGATAAATATGTATCTGAAATGTTAGCATCATGGATTACTAATAGCAGTATTGATATTGATGCTCAATGGGATTCATATGTTAAGCAATTAAATCAAATGGGATTAGAAAGATTAATAGAAATAAGAACAGATGCTTATAATCGTTATATTGGTGAATAACAAGTTGTTATAGATTTAAAGTAATTAGTCAGATGCCATTTGGCATCTGATTAACCACATCAGGAGGAATTTACATGATAAATTTAAAGGTTTCAGAGAAAGTTATTATTGAAGGAAGGAACTATAGGTTTACAGTGTTAACTCCATCTTTAATAAGAATGGAATATAGTAAGAAAGGCGAATTTGTAGATAATGCTACACAAATGGTGGTTAATAGAAATTTTGACATACCTGATTTTAGAGTAATTGATAATGAAGATGGCTTGCAAATCATTACAAGTAATTTAAGATTAGAATATAATAAAAAAGAATTTTCAGCAGCAGGACTAAAAATAGATGTTAGTGGAAATTATGCTGCCTATTCTTCAGTATGGCATTATGGAGATGAACCAAAGGATTTAAAGGGAACAGCGAAAACCTTAGATGAGGCGGATGGTGCAATTCCATTAGAAAGAGGACTTCTTTCTATGGAAGGATGGTCTTTATTAAATGATAAGGGGTCTCTAATTTTAGAGGAAGATGGTTGGGTTACTTCTAGGAAAGATGCAGAAGCAGATGATATATACTTCTTTGGATATGGTAGAAATTACATAGAATGTTTAAAAGATTTTTATCATTTAACAGGAGAGGTACCTTTACTACCTAAATATGCACTTGGAAATTGGTGGAGCAGATATTATAAATATACAGAAAAGACCTATTTAGAATTAATAAATAGATTTGAAAAAGAAAATATACCTTTTACTGTTTCCGTTATTGATATGGATTGGCATATTACAGATATAGACCCTAAGTATGGAACGGGATGGACAGGCTATACTTGGAATAAGGAATTGTTTCCGAATCCAGAAAGATTTATAAAGGAACTTCATAATAAAGGCATGAAGGTTACTTTAAATGTACATCCAGCAGATGGTGTAAGGGCTTTTGAAGATTGTTATAAACCCTTTGCTGAACATATGGGCATTGATGTAAATAATGAGGACCCTATTAAGTTCCAAATAGGAAATAAGAAGTTTTTAGAGGGTTATTTTAAATATGTACATCATCCTTTAGAAGAACAAGGTGTTGACTTTTGGTGGGTTGATTGGCAACAGGGTAATAACTCAGGAGTAGAAGGTGTAGATCCATTATGGATGCTAAATCATTATCATTATTTAGATAATGAAAGAAATTCTAGAAGAGGTTTAATTTTTTCTAGATATGCAGGACCAGGAAGTCATAGATATCCAGTAGGATTTTCAGGAGATACTATTATTACATGGAAGAGCTTAGATTATCAACCATACTTTACAGCAAATGCATCTAATATTGGATATGGATGGTGGAGTCATGATATTGGTGGGCATATGCATGGAATTAAAGATGATGAATTAGAAGTAAGATGGCTTCAGTTTGGGGTCTTTTCTCCAATCATGCGTTTACATAGCAGTAGTAGTGAATTTAATGGAAAAGAGCCTTGGAGATATAACTTAATTGCAGAAAAAGTAATGAAATACTTTTTACGTTTAAGACATCGTATGATTCCTTATTTAAACAGTATGAATTATAGAGCATCCTTAGAAGGTATCCCATTAATACAACCTATGTATTATCATAACTCATTAGAATATGAAGCATATCAAGTACCAAATGAATACTATTTTGGCTCAGAAATGATAGTATGTCCTATTACAACTCCTAGTAATAAAGCAACAGGTATGGCAAAATTTTCTGGATGGCTTCCAGAAGGAAATTGGATGGACTTGTTTACAGGATTAACCTATGGTGGTGGAAGAAAAATTGATTTTTATAGAAAGATTGATAAAATACCAGTTTTAGCTAAGGAAGGAAGCATTATTCCCATTGATGGAAGAAAAGAAGGAAATAATATAGATAATCCTGAATTCTTAGAAATTCATATAGTTGCAGGAAAGTCTGGAGAGTTTACTTTAAAGGAAGATGAAGGGATTAATATTTCAGAAGAGTGGAGTGAAACTATATATAGCTTTAATTATGGAGAAAAAGCTGAATTTATAATTAATGAGCCTACAGGAAATATAAGTGTTTTACCAGAGAAAAGAAGATATAGATTATTGTTTAGAGGATTAAAGGATGATGTTTATGTAAAGGCATATATTGGTGAAGAGGAACTTAAAGATATTCAGTTAAGTTATGATGAGAGCATATCAGCTAAAATTGTAGATATTCCTTTAACTAATATAAAAAGTAAAATTACTGTACAATTAGAGAATGTAAATAAAACTTCTAATGAAGTAATTAAAAGAACCTTTGATTACTTAAATGAATCAGAAATTAAATTTGATTTAAAAAATGATATTTTCAATGTAGTTAATAAAATAAAGGAAAGCAAAAATATTATTTACATTTTAGGTGAGTTACAAGCTATGAATATAGAACCTGAAATAATGGGACCATTAAATGAAATTTTGCTTGCTAGTGAATTTATTGGTTATTAGAAAGAATACAAATATAAGTAAAATATAAAACTAAAAATGGTTGTGAATAGAATTTTATTCACAGCCATTTTTTAGTTTATAATAAAAAAAAATAGAAATATTTGGATTTATTAAAACCTCAGATGATTTAGAATATAAATATACATATTCAGTAATTGTTTCTTCAGTATTAAGTTTTATAGTTAATTTAATTTCAATACCTAAGCTTGGAGCTCTTGGAGCAGTAATATCATTAATAATAGCAGAAAAATTAAGTGTTATAAATATTATTTTAATAATTAATTTGTGGTATAATTGTATAAAGATAGTAAAAATAGTAAGGTGATTTTGTATGAATAAAGAGCTGGTATTGGTTATAAATTTATTATTAGAAAAAAAGTTCATAACAATAAAAGATTTAGAAGAAGATACTGGATTATCAACTAGGCAAATTTTATATAGGCTGGAAAAAATAAATTCTTTACTTAAGGAAAGAGGAGTAGAGGCTATTAATTTAAAACAAAATAAGGACATGATTATTAAATCAGAAATCAAGAATGAACTTCGCGAAATCCTTAATGAAAATAATATAGACAATCAATATTATTTAAGTAAAGAGGAAAGACTTGCATTTATATATTTAATTCTTTTTATAAATCCCGAATATCTTTCACTTAATCATTTTATTGATGCCATAAAAGCAAGTAGATCTAGTATTATTTTTAATATTAAAGAATTAGAAGAAATACTTAATGAAAGTAATGTATATATTAAAAATAATAGAACAGTTGGATATTATTTATCAGGTTCAGAAGTAGAGATAAGAAAGTTTATGATTATTTTTTTAAATAAAATATTATCTACAAATAGAGAGGGAAAGATATTAACTTCATTAATAGAAAAATATAATTTAGATAGTTACGAATACTCTATGGATATTATTTTAAAACTTGCAAATAAGCATAATATGACCTTTGTTGAAGATAGATTACAAGATTTTATTTATATTTATATATTCCTTAAGGCTAGAATAACTTCTAAGGGAAATGAAGATTTCTCTATACCTAAGTTATCAGATATTTCTTTAATGGAATCTATGAAGGAGCATGATTTTGTAAAGGACTTATTGGAGAATCAAGGAGCACTTAAAGATATTAAAGCCTTTGATTTAGACTATATAAGTGCATGGATAATTGGAATATCAGTAGGAGATATTAATAATAAAACTGCTGATATGGCTATTATATCTAAAATGGTAATAAAGATAATGAGAAGATTTGAAAATATAAGTGGATTTTCTTATATTAATCATGAAAAGGTATTTGAACAGTTATACTCTCATATTAGACCAGCTTACTATAGACTTTTATTTAAATTTCCTATAGATAATCCTCTTTGTGATAGAATTAAGGATGAGTATAAGGAATTGTACAAGCTAGTAAAGGAAACAATGAAGCCCTTTAATGAAATTTTCGAACAAGAAATACCAGAAGATGAACTGGGTTATTTAACTATACATTTTGGAGCTATTTTATTTAATGAAAGAGAAATTAAAGCAGCTGATAAAAAAATAGCACTTATAACTTGTTCTGCTGGTATTGGAACTTCAGCACTTCTATATGCAGAAATTAAGAATTTATTTCCAGAACTAGAAGTTTTGGAACCAATTAAAATATCAAACTTAAAGGATGTAAAAGAACAAGTTGATTTAATATTTACTACAGCATATTGTGATGATATTTTGAAATTACAGAAACCAATTATTAAAGTAAATCCTGTTATGACTGTAAAAGAAAAAAATAGCGTTAAGAGGGAAGTAGGAATTCTTCTTGGAAATTGGTACTTAAAGCAACCAAAGGTTGATGAAGTTATTAGTATTATAAAAAAGCATTGTGAAATAAAATCAGAAGCTTTGTTAAAAAGTGAGCTTATGGCATATTTCTTTAAGTTAGAAAATTTTGAAAGCTATAGTAATACTAAGATGAAATTAAGTGAAATGATAAGTGGAAATCTTATTTTATTTAAAGTTAAGGCAAATAACTTAGAAGAAGCTATTAGGAATTCAGCTAAATCTTTAGTTGAAAATAATATAGTAGCTGAAGAATATGTGGATGCTATGGTAAATCATGCTATTGACTCAAAATCAGAAATAGTTATAACAAAGAATGTAGCCTTACCACATGCAAAGCCAGAATATGGGGCAAAGAAAACAGCTATGGGTATTGGGGTTTTAGAAAACCCTGTAAACTTTGGTAGTAGTGCTAATGATCCAGTTAAATATGTTTTTAGCTTAAGTTCTTTAGATCATAAAAAGCATCTTCAAGCAATGGCAGAGCTTTTAGAGCTTTTAGAGGATAAAGAATTTTATAATATTTTAGATAATGGAACTAATCCTAAAGAAGTTATAGATTATATAAAAAAATTTGAGTAACAGAAAGAGAGCCCTAGGGCTCTTTTTATTTATTATAAAAGCTAAGAGTTTAAAATTTGTTATAGTTATATACATAAGTTAAACCTAATGATTGTTGAAAATGTATACATTGGATTTTAAAATTAAGGTAGAAGGATAATGAATAGTTTAACTTTTAGGCCGGCAAGAAAGTAGATTATTTGTTTCCATATATTTCTTTATAGATTGGAGGTTAATTATGTTATTAAATTATCCAGAAAAAGAGGCCTTAAATGAATATTTAAATGTAGTATCTGATGAGACACAAAAGATAGTAAAAAATATTGATTATTCAAAATTAATTGAAGCAGCTAATATTATTTTAGAAGCTGAACAAAATAACAACAGAGTTCATGTAACTGGTATTGGTAAACCAGCTCATTTATCAGGTTATATAGCTTCTCTTTTATCATCAACAGGTACTCCAGCATATATTCTACATGGCACAGAGGCAGTTCACGGATCAGCAGGACAAGTAGTTCCTGGAGATGTAGTTATTGCTATCTCTAATAGTGGTGAAACAGCAGAATTAAAATCCACAGTAAGAACCTTAAAAGGTAATGGAGCAAAGATAATTTCTGTTACAGGAAATAAAGATTCTTGGCTTGCAAGAGAAGGAGATGTAGCCTTAATTGCATCTGTAGAGAAGGAAGGTGGAAGATTAAATAAGGCACCTAGGTTATCTATTATTGCAGAAACTATAGTATTACAAAGTTTAAGTATATTGTTACAAGAGAAAAAGGCATTAACTCTTGAACAATATGGCAAATGGCATCCAGGTGGTTCTTTAGGTGAATCAATAAGGGAGCTAATAGCAAATTAATATGAAAATAATAAAAATTAGTACGGAGGGATTATATAGATATTAAAGGTATTCTTTCTGGAACTAGTCATTGGTTAGTATTCTCATATGGGTATTGCGACAGTTACTAATTAAAATAAATTATTAATAAATACAACTACTATTTATAAACTCCGAAAGGAGTTTATTTCATAATTTAAGTTATGGAAGAAATTCATAATAAAGGCTGTAAGAGATATGGATTTTCTATATAAAAAGAGTAGAAAAATAAAAAAATAATATTCTAAGTTTATAGGTAGAGGAAGTATTTTTAAGGGGAATATAATTAATAAAATAGAATCTACTGGGGCTATGGCGTTCTTAAGCAATAGATATGAAATTCCTTATGATCTAGGCAGTTCATCAGTAAGTGAAATCATTGAAGCTTTAATAGTTAATAATGAAAAGTGGAAAAATCAATAGTTAATATATAAGAGTAAGTAGAGTGAAAAGCCAATAGAAAAAATAAATAAGTGGAAATGAATAAGTAAAGTGAATAAGTATATATAAGATGGGCAAAAAAATGTATAATTAAAGAAGGTTTAATAAAAAATTAAAGAGATAACTAGGAAGAGAAAGTTAATATGGAAAGGGAAGAAGGAAAAGCTATGGGAATAGAATCAAATTCATACAATTCAATGGGAGATTCACAAAACTTAACAGAAGAATTGAAAAAATTGAAAAATGGTACAGATATTAGAGGGGTAGCAATTAAAACTCTAGAACATAATGTTAATCTAACACCTGAAGCTGTTAGTTTAATTGGAAATGGATTTGTAAAATGGTTAAGAAATAGTAATTTAAACAAAAAAATAAAAATAGCTATTGGAATGGATTCAAGATTATCTGGACCAAAGCTTAAGGATACTTTAATTAACAGATTAATAGACATGGATTGTTATGTTTATGATTGTGGTATAGCTACAACTCCTGCCATGTTTATGACAACAGTCTTAGAAAAGTATAAGTGTGATGGGGCAATAATGATTACAGCAAGTCATTTACCTTATTATTATAATGGACTTAAATTTTTCACTCTAGCTGGAGGATGTGAAAAAAGTGATATAGATAGCATATTATCTTTAGCTTCTAGCATAGATAATTCTTTAGAAGAAGGAAATCTAAAAGAAAAATTAGAAGCCAATTTAGAAAAAGTAAATTTATTAGAGGATTATTCTAATGTTTTAATTGAAAAGGTAAGGGAAGAAGTAGCATTAAAGGATAATTATGAAAGACCTTTAGAGGGAAGTAAAATTATAGTAGATGCAGGAAATGGATCAGGAGGCTTTTTTGCAACTAAGGTTCTTAATAGCCTAGGAGCAAATACAGAGGGAAGTCAATTTCTTGAACCTGATGGTAATTTCCCAAACCATATTCCTAATCCTGAAAATGAAGAAGCAATGAATTCTCTAAGGGAAGCAGTATTAAAAAATAATGCAGATTTAGGAATTATATTTGATACAGATGTAGATAGAGCAGCTATAGTAAGCTCAAGGGGTGAAGAGATAAACAAAAGCTCTTTAATAGCCTTAATATCTGCAATAATTTTAGAGGACAACCCTAAATCTACTATTGTTACTGATTCCATTACATCAACAGGCTTAACAGAATTCATATATAATTTAGGTGGAATTCATCATAGATTTAAAAGAGGATATAAGAATGTTATAAATGAGTCAAAAAGATTAAATGAAGAAGGACAAGAAAGCTCTTTAGCTATAGAAACTTCAGGACATGCTGCTTTAAAGGAAAATTATTTCTTAGATGACGGATCATATTTAATAGTAAAAATACTTATAAAGATGGCTAAATTAAAGAGTGAAGGTAAAGATATAGTATCATTAATAGAAAATTTAAAAGTACCATTAGAAAGTAAGGAAATCAGAATAAAAATAAATATAGATAACTTCAAAGAATACGGCGAAGAAATAATTGAGGACTTTAAAGAATACTCTACATTAATTGATGGATGGACCATAGAAGCTAAGAATTATGAAGGAGTTAGAGTAAACTGTGGAAAAGAAAAAGGCTGGGCATTAATAAGGCTTTCCTTACATGAACCACTTCTAGTAATCAACATTGAGTCTAATGTAGATAAGGGCTTATCAAATATATATGAGAAGCTAAGAGTTTTTTTAAACTCTTATGAGAATATAAATAAAATTGAGAAGTAAAGAGTCTAATAATATTAATTATGGAATTTCTCAATCTAATGAAGTTGTTGGAAATAAGGTTAACATACTTGTTGGAATGGAAGAATAAATTAGGAAGGCTATAAAATTAGAACAGAAAGTCAAGAGATTAGGATAAATTAAGAGGATATAATAGGATAGGGACAATAGTATATGAAAAATAAATAATATTATTGATTTTAGGTGAAATATTCTGTATTTTAAAAATATTTTAAAAAAAGTTTTTAAAATGTATTTACTAGTTAATTAATGTGTTATATAATGTAATTGTTAACAAATGTAGCATTAAATATAAATATTTTTAAATAGCGTGTTACCAATCATTGGGCATTAGCTTTCTTACAGTATAGTAAGAGAGCTTTTTTTTGTTGTGCAAAAATAATAACAAAAAATAATTCCCAGTAAATTAATGCTATTTTAATATTACTAATAAAGGGGGGAAAGTAATATTTTAGCTACTAATACATAATATAGGGGGAAATTTAATGAAGAGAAAATTTAAATCATTAATATCAACTTTTACTTTATTTACATTTATTTTTTTAAACATACCTTTAACTAGTATAGTTAAAGCTGAAACCACAGGAAGAGTAAACTTTGCCTTAAAGGGAAGTGCTACAGCTAGTAATGTAGAACCAGGAACAGAAAGTTTCTG
>NZ_JABUTB010000027.1 GCF_021443865.1 Clostridium sp. | reverse complement strand
AAAATTTAGAATGTAAAATGAAGAATTATTGAAGTAATTTGAAACAAATTACAAAAATACTTATGTAAACTCCTAAAGGAGTTTATTCCTCAATTTTACATTTTTCATTATTAATTTTACATTGTGCGCTAGCACCTATATTTTAATTATAGATAAAATTTTTATTAATTAAATATTTTTTCTTTAATTTTGTATGTATCTTTATCTATTATATATTGTTCTGCCTTTTTGGTATTTAAATTAATAATTATTGGGGCTTTTAAATTTGCAGTTATTTCCTTCATATTTGAACTTAAGGTAACTATTGAGTATAATAGCACCTCATCTGGAGATTCTATTTTTAAATTATTTATTATTTCCTTACTTAAATCTATTTCATATTTATCATTAACCAAAAATGGAGAAATTAAAATAAATCCTATTTCTTTATCTTCTATTGATTGAAGTATGCTAAAAGGACTATCTTCTCCCACTTCTTTAATAATAAAGCTCTTTAAATCTTGAAATCCTGGAACTCCCTTTTCGAAGGTAATTATTTCATCTACTTCATATACTATTGTTCCATGTATTGGTGATAATATTTCCATATTCCTCTTCTCCTATCTTAGGAAATCCAAAAGTGATGGTTGTATAATCTTTGCACTTACTTGAAGTGATGCCATATACACACTTTGTGCTACTGTTGCTTCTATATTTTTTTGTGCAAAATCTATATCTTCTGTTTGGGATAGAATATCTGTTAAATTAAAGTTTTGCTCATCATTTTGATCCCCTGCAGCTTCCATTCTGTTTTGTTTTGCACCTACTTCTGCTCTAATCTTTAAAAGATTTGTTATGGTTTCATCCATAGATTTTAAATATTCATTTGTTACCTTACTGCTATTATCAGGGTTTTCAGAGTCTATATCATCTGTAATTCCTTTTAAAAGATCCATTACATTTAAAGATACACCCTTTTTATCTTTAAACAATAGTATATCAGTAGCTGATACACTATATTCCATAGTTACTCCTTGAGAAATTTCTACATTTAGCTTTTTACCAATCATATTAATTTGATTTTGAACACTTTCATCTAAGTTATCCAATGAAAGAACTTCTCCTTCATTTCCTGATAAATTAATATAATTGTTTTTAGTTTCTATATTTCTACTACTTGCTACAGGCTTAGAATTAACTTTAGTTCCTCCAAATATATATTTTCCATCAAAGCTTGAATTAAGTATTTGAGTTATTTCATTTACTTTTTCATTCATTTCATCCTTTATGGCTTTCTTTTCATCACTACCATAAGCTGCATTACCTGCTGATATCATAAGTTCTCTAAATCTTTGAAAACTATTTCCTAATTGTTCTAAAGCTGTATCTGTTGTGTCTAACCAATTTGTAGTATCTTTAATATTTTCATTATATTGAGAGTTAGCTCCAATATCTCTACTTAATTGCATACTTCTTGCAACTTTAAAAGGATTATCAGAAGGTCTCCTTATTTCTTTTCCAGAAGTAAGCTGATCATTTATTTTTTTCATATGATTTTGATTTCTACCAAGATCTCTTAAGAAGCTTTTAGACATCATTTGATTTGTAATTCTCATTTATCTTCCTCCTACCTCTTTAAGCTATTTATTATTACATCAAGTAATTCATCTACAGTTGATATTATCTTTGCATTAGCATTGTATGCATGTTGAAACTGTACTAAATTTGCCATTTCTTCATCTAAATTTACACCTGAAACTGAAGCTCTAGTTTCTTCTATGCTATATAGTAAATCTTCTTGGTTAGTAACCATTCTTTGAGCTTCCTGTGCTTGAACTCCAAGTCTATCTATGGTGTCTTTAAAATATGAGTCCATCTTCATTCCTGATGTACTATTTTCTACTTTTAATCCATTATTAGAAAGTGTATTTCCACCCTTAGATTTATCGAACATATCTTTTCTAGATACTACAGTTTCATTTATATCTTGAATTCTAATTAATGAATCTCTAAGCTGAGCAATTGATAGTGCTCTTGCTCCATCTCCATCCCCATCCATATTATTTTGATGAGTATATGCAAATAAATCATCATGGGTTCTAGTTTTTATCTTCATTACATCTTCAAGAATTTCTGTATTCATAGAAATATTTTTTGCAGTTATTTCTTCCTCACCCTTTAAGGTTTCATCTAGATTTGAAAGCAATCCATTTGTTCTATATTTAGCTATGTCCTTATTAACAAAGTAAGGTAAATAATCTTTATCCACTACTCCAGTATTATTTAATGGATCTTCTATTCCACTATGGATAGCATTAACTGAAAAAGCTAAGGATTTAGCTAACTTATTTAATTGATTCATATAATCTTCAATATCTCTTTGTACAGATACTAATCCACTTGTACTTCCTGTTTCAGGTTTAAATACCATAAGTTCTGAATAGCTTACAGTATCTCCATTTCTAATTGGATATCCGTCTCCTCTAGCTGCTTGTCCCGTCTTATCTGCCCATATTATTCTATTATCTTTAATTTCCTTAGCTTGCTCTGGTGTTATTCCAGATATTTTTAATGTTTGCTTATTATTTTCACTATCCATGTTACCATTTTTATAGTATGTAACTATATAAGTTCTTCCCGACAAATCATTTCTATCTTGCTCAACATTTGTCACATAAGAAAATCTTGATACATCTCCATTTGGGCTTGAATTCACTAACAATGAAGCCTTCATACCACCTACTTCAGTAGGCTTTACATCTATACCATTAAACTCTCTTTTATCTACTTGAATGCCAAATTTGTAGCTTAATTCATCTAATAATAAATCTCTTTTATCCATTAAATCATTAGGAGCATTTCCTGATACAGTAACACTTATAATTTCTTGGTTTACCCTATCTAATTGTTCTAAAATACTATTTACTTCTGTAACTGTACTCTTTAGCATATCTTGAGTATTACTTTGAAGATTTTCAAGCTTAGTATAAGTAGCATTTAATCCATCAGCTAAGGCTGCTGATTGTTGTGCAACTACTGTTCTAGAATTTGAACTATTAGGTTGCTTTGAAAGTTCTTGAAAGGCATCAAAAAACTTTCCCATTAATGTTGATAATCCTGTATTAGAAGGTTCATTAAATACACTTTCAACTTCATATAAGTAATTACTTCTCATATCGTACTTTCCAAGTACTGCATTTTCCCCTCTAACTTGATAGTCTAAAAAACTGTCCCTAACTCTTTCAATTGCTTGAATTTGAGCTCCTGTTCCAAGTTGTCCTGCTTGAACTGATGATCCCATAGAAGTGCCTCCGAAAGGCCTACTAGTTTCTATTTTTGCTCTTTGTCTTGAATATCCAACTGTATTAGAATTAGCAATATTATGCGAAGTTACATCTATACTTTTTTGTTGTACATTCATTCCCCTTTTAGCTATATTAAATGTGGAAAACAATCCTGACATAATCTTTCCTCCAATTTCTCATTACCTTCTTACACTTCCATAAGAATTATAAGTAGTTACATCTTTCTTTGGATTTATTAAATTAAGCATCTTATTAGTAAAACTTAATTGCTGCTTTATTAATAATTCATTTGTATCCTTTTGTAATGTCATTTCATTCAATAATTTTTGAATTTTTCTATATAAATTATCTAAATCATTACTATTTGAGTTACTTATATAATCCCTTATGGAAGTATTACCTAAAATTCTTCTCCTATTTACTTCAACTTCTGCTACTTCTTTGTTTTTTAGTTTTATTTCTTCCGCTACTGCTTCCATTCCAAAAATATCTTTTCCTAAGATAAGTTTGTATTGTTTATCTAGTAAGGCTAATAATTCCCTTAACTTTTCTTCTTCTAAAGTAAGAACTTCCTTTAAATTACTTACCATTGTTATTTCTTACCTTTCATTTCTTCTAATATTCCTCTTGCGATAAGTCTAGCATCATAAGAATATGTTCCATTTGAAATTTCATTTTTTACTTCCCTAACTCTTTTTTCATTATTATAATTATTATCTATGGAATAATCCTTTAAAGCTTTAGAAGCCTCTGATATTTCTATTCTGTCATATGCTTTTTCTTTTTCAATCTTATCTATTTTATTAGAAGTAACTTTGTTATAATAATTAATTCCATTTGTATAATTAACTCCTTTTATATTCATAATTCCCTCCAACAATATCTTATATGGTATTTATCGTTTTTCTCGCCTAAAAGTTTAGTTATTCTAATTAAAAAATCAATAAACTTTAGTTATTATGTTTATATAATTAATAAATATAGTGTAAGAAAAAAGAAGCTGTATAAACAGCCTCTCATTAAAAATTTTACATTATGCCCTGTACACCATATGTATTACTATCTTAAAGATTTTATTCTTTCTGCTCCACTAACAATGCTTGTTATTCTAACTCCAAAATTCTCATCTACCACTACTACTTCACCATAGGCTATTTTTTTACCATTTACAAGTATTTCTACTGGTTCTTCTGCTAATTTATCTAATTCTATTAAAGAACCTGTGCTTAAATTTAAAATATCCTTTATGCTTTTTTTAGTTCTTCCAAGGACTACTGAAATTTCTAAAGGAACGTCTAATATTAAGTCTATATTCCTATGAGCTTCTCCCTTCATACCTTGAGATAAGGATTCAAAGCTAGCATCATGTACTTCAATAGATTTTTCTTTTATAGAATTTTCCATATTCCCCTTTTGTGCTGATGTTACTGCTGCTTCATTATATCCAGAATTAATGGGCTCTGAAACAACTTCATTTTCTGCAAATACATTATTGTTTTCTACATTAACATCCACTTTAGCGTCCTCCCTTTCATATGATTCTTCTCCCATCATAATAGAAACTATTTTTTTCGCTGTATCTAAAGGTAATATTTGCATCATATTAGATTGAAGTAATCCTTCTATTGTTAAATCAAAACAAATTTCAACTATTTCCTCATCTTCTGGTATTGATTCGGAAACTTTTTCATTTATTTCTTTCCATATTCTTGATTTAGGTGGAGAAATATTTACTTCTCTATCAAACATGGTTGCCATTGAAGTAGCTGCAGATCCTATCATTTGATTCATTGCTTCTTGAACCGCACTAACTTCTATTTCAGACAATTCCGTTGTAGAAACTACTCCTTCTCCCCCCATCATAAGATTTGCAATTACAGCAGCATCTGTAGTTTGCATAATTAAAATATTTCTTCCTGTTATTCCAGAAGTATATTCTACATCTAATATAATATTAGGATAATTAAAACCATCTTTTATATTTTTTAAAGTAGTTACTCTAACCTTAGGTGTTGTAATATTTACTTGTTTATTTATAAGCTGATATAATGCTGTAGATGCTGACCCCATAGATATATTACCTATTTCTCCCAATAAGTCCTTATCTATTTCTGTTATTGTTTCTGTTATTGTTTCTTCCCCTGTTCCCTTTAATAATGAATCTATTTCTTCCTGAGATAAAAAACTGCTACTCATTCTCAATCACATCCTTATTTAAAATATCTAAAATTTCAATTCCCATATTCTTTCCTATAGATCCTGGTTTTCCTATAAAACACTCATTTCCTTCTACAAATACTTTAACTGGATTACTACATTGAGAATCTAATATTAAAACATCTCCATTAACAAGCTTTAAGAAATCATCTATTGTTATTTCTGTTTTACCTAATTCTGCATACATATTTACTTCTACAGGTTCAATTCCCTTTTTCAGCTTTTCTTGTGATTCATCATTTAGTTCATCATCAGTTTTAAACCAATATTGTACAACTAGCTTATCTAGTACTTTCTCAACACTTAAATAAGGAATGCATAAATTCATATATGTATTACTTTTTCCAAGCTCTACTAAAAAGCTAAGTAAAGCAACTGGTTCGTTAGGTGCTAAGGTTTGATTTGCTGATGGATTAGTTTCTAATAATTCAAATTCTGGTTTTACATCTAATATTCCATCCCAAGCCATAACCATAGACTTTATCATCTCAGTTGTTATATTTGATATTATATTTTTCTCGATTTCTGAGAATTCCTTAGATTTCTCATATCTTTGTCCTGTACCACCTAAAAGTATATCCAATATTTGAAATGAAAATTGTGGATTCATTTCAAGCAATAGATTTCCTTGTAGTGGATTCATTTTAAATATTGTTATTATAGTAGGATTAGGAATAGAGTGAACAAACTCCTCATAGGTAATTTGTTCCACACTTTGTATTTCAATTTTCACATGCTTTCTAAGTTGCCCTGAAAGATAGTTACTTACTATCCTTGCAAAGGAATCATGAACCATTTCTAATGTCCTTATATGGTCCTTTGAAAACTTTTGTGGACTTCTAAAGTCATATTTTTTAATTTTATGCTTTTCTTCTTTATCCTTTAACTGCTCTGGCTCAACATCTCCTGTAGATAAGGCAGAAAGAAGAGCATCTATTTCACTTTGACTAAGTACCTCTGCCATTTCTATCCCTCACTTTTTACTGATTAAGTAATCTTTCTATATTTATTAGAGTCAACAATTTATCTTCTAAATTTATTATTCCTTTTATATTAGCTTCAGTACTATGAGTTTCTAATTTTTGAAGCTTATTTTCTTCAATATCTATAACCTCTTCTACTTCATCTACAGTTATTCCTAACTCTTCTTCATTAGCCTTAAGTATAATAATATTATTTTGCTTTTTATCTGACTCAATATTAAGTAACAAATTTAAATCTACTAATGATTTTATACTTCCTCTTAAATTAATTAACCCCTTTATATAATTAGGAGCTTTTGGAACCTTAGTAATATTCATCATATCATTAATACTTAATACTTTATCAGCTTCCACAGCGAAATGTTCTTCTCCTAATTTAAATATTACAAATTGCATTCAATCTGCCTCCTAACTTTATTTAACCAACAACCTTCCTAATAGCTTCTAAAACTCTATCTGCTTGGAAAGGCTTTACAATAAAGTCCTTTGCTCCTGATTTAATAGCATCCATTACCATAGATTGTTGTCCCATAGCAGAGCACATAATAATTTTTGCGCCTGAATCAAAAGCTCTTATTTCTTTTACAGCTTCTATCCCATCCATATCTGGCATAGTTATATCCATAGTTACAACATCAGGTCTTTCCTTTTTATATAAGTTAACTGCTTCTATTCCATTGCTAGCTTCACCTACTACTTCAAAACCATTCTTTTGTAATATGTCCTTTATCATCATTCTCATAAATGCAGCATCATCGACTATTAAAACTCTTTTCATTTTAAACCCTCCAACTATTTTATTCCTAGTGATTCTAATATTTTTTCTAATGATCCAGGAGAAGGTACGAAATAAAAATGTCCTTGAATATTATTTTCTTCTTCTCCCATAAATAAAGTTTCTATATCTAAAACATATTCTTGATATTGTCCTGTTTCTACAAATGTAGATACAAGTATAGCACTTATCATATCATTTACTACTGCTGGTACTGAAGCTGTTACCTTTAACCCAGTAAAATCAGCAATAGAATTCATAAATGAAGATGATATAATATTTCCTATTTCTCCTATTACGGAAAATCCCATTTCACTTAAAGTATCTTCTTGTACTAATGTCATCTTTGATATTATATTAAGAGCGACTTTTTCATCAAATATATATAAGACACTACCAGCTATATCATCTAAGATTTTCACTAATACTGCTACTACTTCATTTTCTTTATAGCTATTGAATAATTCATCAAAAGCTATTAAATTCATATTTGGAACTGACATATCTATCTTTGTTCCAAGAAGAATTGATAATGAAGTTGCTGCATTTCCTGCTCCTATATTAGAAACTTCTTTTAACGCATCTAATTGAAATGAACTTAAATTTTGGTAGTCCATAAAACTCTTCCCTTCTATATTAATGCTGCAACATCAAGTATTAATGTTACTAATCCATTTCCTAAAATAGTAGCTCCAATATATTCTTTTAAGGATTTTAATGACTTACCTAAAGGCTTAATTACTATTTCTTGCTGTCCAAATAAGGAATCTACTAGTAATCCTACTGTTCTTTCTCCTACTTTGACTATAATAATAAACTTTTTATTACTATCTTTACTTTCTATATTTAATCTTTCATTAAGCCTAATTAATGGGATTACGTTATCTCTATAAACAATAACCTCTTCACCATTAGTCTTTTTCACTCTTTCTTCTTTATAATCTATAACTCTATCTATAAATCCTAATGAAATCGCTAATGTTTCATCCCCTATCTTAACAAGTAAGGCCTGAATTATTTGAAGAGTAAGTGGTAATTTAATAATAAAACTTGTCCCTTTATCCTTCTCACTAACTACGTCAACTGTTCCACCAAGAGATGAAATTTTACTTTTTACTACATCCATTCCAACTCCTCTTCCTGAAATGTCTGTAACTATTTTATTAGTGCTAAATCCTTGAGCGAATATAAGATTTTTTATATCACTATCGCTTAGTCCTTCTGTATTTATTCCAATTTCTTCTGCTTTTTCTTTAACTCTAGCAACATTTATACCAGCACCATCATCACTTACTTTAATTAATGCTTTAGTACCCTCCTGATATGCTACAAGCTTAATTGTTCCAATAGGATCTTTACCATTTTTTATTCTTTCTTCTTTGCCTTCTATTCCATGATCTGCTGCATTTCTTAAAAGATGAATTAAAGGTTCCCCTATTTCATCTATAACAGTTCTATCTAACTCTGTTTCTGAACCTTCTATTACAAAATTAATATCCTTTTTAAGCTCCACAGACAAATCTCTTATCATTCTAGGGAATCTATTAAATACTACTTCTAATGGTAACATTCTAATTTTCATAACTAGATCTTGTAAATCGGAAGTTGTTCTTTCTACTTGCTCTAAAGTTTCAATTAGTTCTTGTGATTTATCATCAATAACTATTTGTTCTAATCTAGTTCTATAAATTACTAGTTCTGATACCATATTCATAAGCCTATCAATTCTTTGCAAGTCTACTCTTACTGATTGATGAGCTTTTTTTGAAGAATTATTATCCTTTTTAATCTCTTTTGGTTCAATAATTTGGCTTTCTACTTGAACATTTTCTGATAACTTTTTAACTTCATTCAATAAATCTTTATCACTTACTGTAACTTCATTAAAATCATCTACTTCCACATAAGATGTTTCTACTTTATATACTTCAGAAACATTAGTTATTAATCTTTGTATATCTTCTTTAGAATTTCTTGTCACTATAACAAAGATTAACTCTGTATCAAACTGTTCATTTTCAATATCCTCTGTAGATGGAAAAGATTTAATTATTTCCCCTTGAGATTCTAACTCTTGTACTATTAAAAATGCTCTAGCAGATTTTAGTAAAGTATCTTCTCTTAAATATACTTTTACACTTATTCCATTATATTCATTTTTTCTAGCCTGCTTAATAACTGATATATCATATTCATTCAAGGCTATGTTAATTGAATTATTAATTTCATTTAAGTCATTAATTTCTGTGTTTTCTACTTCATTTAAATCCTCTATTTTTGCTACTTTCTCTAATGCTTTAATGATATTTAAATACTCTACTTCCTTTTCATTTCCTTCTTCTATATTACTTACCATTCTCTCTAGTGTATCTAGACAATCAAATAATACAGTAACAACATTTCTAGTTACTTTAAGTTTTCCCTCTCTAAATTCTGATAAAACATCTTCCATTTTATGAGTAAGCTCTGCTATATTATTAAACCCCATAGTTGCTGCCATCCCTTTAATAGTATGAGCTACTCTAAATATTTCATTTAGTTTGTCTATGTTATTGGGTTCTTGCTCTAAAACTAATAATGATTCATTTAAAGTTTGTAAGTTGTCCATTGATTCTTCCAAAAACATAGTCATATATTGAGATACATCCATATTATTCACCCCTCTATACTTTCTTATAAACAAAAGTAGATACTTTTTCTAAATTAAAATCCTTATAATTATATATACTTTCTGTGGCCCCCACAAATAACATTCCACCTTTTTTTAATGAATCTGAAAACTTTTTAAATATTGCTATCTTAACATCATTTTTAAAATAAATTATTACATTTCTACATACTATTAAGTCGAAATTGTTATCATATTTATCTAATATTAAATCATGGCTTTTAAATGTGACCATTGACTTAATTTTTTCATTTATAACATACTTATCATTTTTTAAATTAAAATATTTCCTTTTAAAAGCTTCATTTACATTTTTCATTTCTACAGATTGATACTCTCCAGCTTTAGCTTTTCTTAAAATATTTTTATCAATATCTGTTGCCAATATATCTGCCTTTAGATTTGGACTTATATTATCAATTATCATAGCTATGCTATAAGGCTCACAGCCCATAGAACAGGCAGCACTCCAAATTTTTAGTCTTGAAATATCTTTGCTATATTCTCTTATAACTCCCTGTAACTCAAAGAATAATTCTGGATTTCTAAAAAATTCAGTAACATTTATAGTTATAAAATCTAGAAATTTTTCTCTTTGTTCCTTATTAGATAAAAGAATTTGTTTATATTCATTTAAGGTTTCTATACCATTTCTTGTCATTAAGCTTCCTATTCTTCTATTTAACTGTTCAGGCTTGTAAGCATTTAAATCTATTTTAAATTCTTTATAAATCCAATTATGAAAATCTATAAATTCCATATATACTCCTAATTTTTCTTAATTAAATCTTTTATCTTGGAAGCTATATCCTGCAATGGAAGCACATAATCAACACATCCAGTTTCATATGCACATTTTGGCATTCCATAAATTACCGAACTTCTTTCATCTTGAGAAATCGTTATTCCCTTATTCATCTTTACAACAATTGTTCCTTCTGCACCATCTTTTCCCATACCTGTAAGTATAACAGATATAATCCTATTTCCATAAACTGATGAAGCAGATATAAACAGTTTATCTACTGCTGGCCTAACACCCCATATTGGTTCTTCCATATTCAATCTTATAATTCCAGTTTCCTTAACTGTCATATGATATCCCCCTGGAGCTATATACACTTTATTTTTTTCTATCCTTATACCATCCTTAGCTTCTAAAACCTCTAAATAACATTTCTTATTTAACCTTTCAGCAAAGGATTTAGTAAAACCACTAGGCATATGCTGCACAATTAATACTGTAGCATTTAATTCCCTAGTTAATTTAGTTATTATACTTTCTATAGCCTTTGGGCCACCAGTAGAGGCTCCTATTAATATTATATCTTTATTTTCATTCCTCAATACTGAAAACCTCCTTTAGAGATTCTTTAAACCACTACCAATACTTCTAATCATTACTAAGCCATCTTCGCTCTCTACAATCATAGTCCTGCCCTTATTGCCTCCAATATCTTCTCCCATAATAGGAATGGATAATTTCTTTATAGCATTAATAGTTGCTTCTCCATTTCTTTTCCCTATGTCACTAATAACTTTTTTATCTGAAAAATTAAACATGGATGCTCCCCCTGCTATTTTTGCTATAATATTTTCCTTCTTACATCCATAAGTAAGCATTTCATTAAATAATATTTCCACACCTAAATCCGCATATTTTAACGGATTTACTACGTTTTTAAATTGTTTACTATCTGGTAACATAATATGTACTAATCCTGCGATTTTTTTTTCTCTATCATATAAAGCTATTCCAACGCAGGATCCTAAACCCATTGTAATTAATTTATCTGGGGAGGCTACTATTGCACTATCTGCTATTCCAACTCTAACTTCTTTTTTGTCATTCAAGAATTTCACCCCTGAAAAATAATTTCTTCTTCTTCAATTGTCAAAATTTTCTCTAAGTCAAGCATTATTATTATACTTTCTTTCTTCTTTATAAAGCCCTTTATATATCTTTTTGAAATTAAAGTTGCAATACTTTCTGGATTTTTAATTTCGTCATCTAAAACACTTACTACTTCACTAACACTATCAACTAAAATCCCAAATTTACCATCATACCTTTTTACAACAATTATCTTCTTATCTAATGAATTTTCCATTTTTAATTTAAATTTGTCTACAAGATTAATAATAGGTAAAACACTATTTTCATAGTTTATTACTCCATCTAAAAAGCTTGGAGAATCTGGAAGTATGGTAGGTTCTTCATATCCTAAAATTCTCTCTACCTCCATAATATCAGTTGCATATAATTCATTCCCTAATTTAAAAACTAATATTTTTATTTCTCTCATTTTACATACCCTCCTATAGAAGTAGCTTATCAACTACTAAGTTACCATCTTTTTCAATATACACATGAATATTTTTTGATGACTTGTCCAAAATATACTTTTTATTCCCAATTACAAAAGTAGTATTACGATAAGCAACATCAACATAAATCTCTCCATGCTTACCTACTTCTAAAATTGTGATTACTCCTGAATCACTACCAACTATAGAAGCCCTTATTAACTCATCTGCTTTTAAATATCCACCTCTACAAATTACTCTATCTGTTGTAAATACAATACTCTTAGTAGCATATAATTCGCTTGTAAATAATCCTCTTCCAGATATATTAATATTACCAACTACATTAATTTTTGATTCTTGAGCATACTCCATATTTAAATTGGCTTCAATAATAACATCTCTTTCTAACTCTATAAGTTCTTCCTCAATGCTATTAAGTATCTTTTCCAATTCAGAGATATCTTTAATGCTACTTGGTGCAGATCCTAAAAGTTTAGATTTTACTAATTTCACTACATCTGATTCCTTTGCCTCGTCTTTTGCTGCATTCGCTATAATCTTAATTAGTATTTTAGATAAACCTTTAAACTTCTTTTCTATTATTGACTTAATCAATAATCCAATAGATAAATTATCTCTTATTAAATTATTACTCTTTAAATACTGTAAATTTGACACTAAAGAAATTAATATTTCTTTTAATTCTTTTAAGGTGTTAATTCTATCATTTTTTATTAAATTAGTTCCTCCAATCTTTATATTAGAGTTAACTATATTTCCTAAGATATTACTTGAATTTTTAGCCTCTATTTCGCCACTAAAGACCCCACCTCGTATTAAAAGACTTCCTCCAGAAATCACCTTCATACCTTCAGTAACTTTGCCATTAATCTCTACATTAGCTGGGAAATTTATATTTCCAGTAGAAATAGTCACATCCTTATTTAAAATATACTGTGGTTCTACCCACACTTTATTTTTACTAAAATTCGGTTTTCCATCAATGGTAGCTATAATTAAATTATCATTTAATGTTGTTCCATTTCCTGCTGAAAAGTTACTCTTTTTCTTTGGTTTTCCAGGAATGACTTCATTAAATATATTTACTCCATCTATTCCCTTTTCTCCTTTTATAATTTCGGCCAATAAGTCATTAGCTTTAACACTTGTTATAGTATTAAATGATCTGTAATCTATTTTTTCAGTTTCTTCATAGTCTCTATTGTTGTTATTAAAAAATATATTAATCTTATCTTCTATAGGTGGTGTAGGAAGCTTTCCCCTTGCTATTAACAAGTTTTCTGCTTCCTGCATGGTTATTATTTGATTTATGGCTTCTTCATCTACCCCATAAGAGATTTTCATTTTCTTTAATTCAAAAATTAAATCTTCTTTAGTAATATTAGGAGGTGCTTCCCCCTCCTCTTCTATTACTTCTAAGGATAAACTATATACTTCATCCATATCTTTTAAAATGTATTTTTTTGCCCCTTTACACTTTATTGAAATATAGGCTTCCATTTTATTTTTACTGTAGTTTATTTCAATACTTCTCTCATATTCTGTTTTTACTTCCCTAAATTCAATTACATCTTCCTCTTTAACTTTTGAAGGCCTAGTTACAACTTCTCCATTTATATAAAGGCCTTCCTTTAGTGGTGGAACAATTATAGGAAAATTACCATTTCCAATGGGATTTTTCACTATTATTTTATTTTCTTTTACACGAACACTTCCATTTTCATTTGTTATTATTTCATTTTCACTCATTTATAATAGTTCCCCCTTTTTATTTTAATCACTATAATAAATAATATCATAATATTTCATTATTTTGAATTATATTAAATTTATGGTAATAGTTATTTTCTAAATTTTTCTATATATTTTTCTATTTCTTCATTAAATTCTTTTATAAGTAATTGCATTATTTTATTATCAATTCTTAAATTAATGTTATCTACAGCTGATATTGGAAGTATTTTAGGTGATGTTCCAGATATAAACATAGCATCAAAATTTTCAATATCCTTATAATTAATATTTTTTTCTTCAACCTTTATTTCTAGTGATTTTGCAACAGCTATTATTCTTCCTCTAGTAACTCCTGGTAATACATCTTCTAGTGGTGATGTATACAGAACATCGTCTTTAATCATAAAAATATTTGATTTGCTTCCTTCTGTTATATATCCCGAATTATTTACAAGTATAGCTTCAAAAGCAGAAGCTTTATTAATTTTCTCAGTAACTTTCCCTCTAAAATTACTATCTACTACCTTTGCGTTTGGATTAGTTCTTTCACCATGAAATAATATAGTCTTTACTCCTGTTTTATATAAATCCTCACTTGGATAATTATGTTTTATACTAAATACTTTCATAGTATCTGTCTTAACATCAAAGGTAAGCTTTATATTTCCATTTTCTATTCCATTTGCTTCAATTAATTTAGTTAAATATTCTCTTACTTTATCGTAATTATAAGAAAAAGTTTTTTCCATTAATCTAAAAGATGATTCTAATCTCTTTAGATGATCTTCATAAAATAAAGGAACTTTATTAATTACCCTTATTACTTCATAAATAATTCTCCCATTTTCTGATGAATCATTTGTATAGTTCTTAACAGACTCTAAATGACCATCCTCTAAGTAATAACTTAAAATTGCCTCCATATCTTTCCTCCTAGTTATTTCCACTTCAATATTTCAAAATTACTTTTCTTTTTATAATTAATTAAATATGCATTACCAACTAAATCTAAAAGAGGTTTGTCAGATAGTGAATCTGAAAACATATATGAATTTTTATAATCAATATCTATATTTTTCTCTTTTAAAACTTCTTTTAATCTTTTTACCTTTTCTTCTCCTTTACAATTCTCCCCATGCATTTTTCTAATGAATTTTCCACCATCCATAGAAAATCTAGTTCCAATTACCATATCTACTTCTTTTATTGCATAAAACTCATTTAAATAGAATTCTGGAGATGCAGAAATTAAATATATCATATATCCTTCACCTTTTAATTTCTTTATCATTTCTATTGCATCTTTATATAAAATTTTCTCTAATACATCACTATAAAATTCTTTAACTAAAATAGCCAAATCCTTTTCATCTATGTTATCTATAAATTTAAGAAAACATTCCTTTACTCTTCTTTCATCATATAATCCTATCTTATACATAATTCCAGAATAAATAGCTCTAGGTAAAAATCTAATATTTTTAAAGTCCTTAAATATTACATATTTATACAATTGCATTAATGTTTCTTTTCTCGTTATAGTATAATCTACATCAAATAATGCCAATTTCTCCATTTCTTTTTTCCTCCTATGATTGTCACAATTAAATTATATACTAAAATTTACTATTATTAAACAAAAAATATACTATTATATGTACAAAAAAATATGCTGTCCTAAGACAGCATATCTAATTTATTTTAATCTTTTTAAATAGTTTTCTAATCTATTTAATCCCTCTTTAATAACTTCTATAGAAGTAGCATAAGATAGTCTTATATAATCATCTAGGCCAAATGCTATTCCTGGTATTACCGCTACTTGTTCCTCTTCTAATAAGCTTTTTGAAAATGCTAAGGAAGAATCAATTAAATTATTTGATATAGATTTACCCAAGTATTCTCCTACATTAACCATAATATAAAATGCTCCCTTAGGCATAATATAAGAAATACCTTTTATTTTATTAAGTCTTTCTACCATATAATTTCTTCTTATTTTGAACTCTTCAACCATTTTATCGAGGCTGTCTTGAGGTCCAGTTAAAGCTTCTATTGCTGCATATTGAGAAATTGAATTAATATTAGATGTTACATGACTTTGAATATTACTCATTAATTTTGCTATTTCTTCGCTAGAAGCAGAATATCCTATTCTCCAACCTGTCATTGCATAAGCTTTAGATAATCCATTAATTACTACAGTTCTCTTATAAGCATCTTCTGATATAGAAGCTATGCTGATGTGCTTATCTTCATCATAAATTAACTTTTCATATATTTCATCTGATACTATTATTAAATCATTTTCTTTTGCAAATTCTGCAATTTCAATAAGTTCCTCTTTTGAATATATACTTCCTGTAGGGTTATTCGGACTATTTAATAATATTGCCTTAGTTTTTTCTGTAACTACCTTTCTTAAGTCCTGAATTTTATATTTATAATCATTGGCCTCTAAATTATGAACAAAAATTGGAACTCCGTCTGCAAGCTTTATAAGTTCTGGATAACTAACCCAATATGGAGTTGGAATAATTACTTCGTCACCCTTATTTAATATAGCAAAGAAAACATTAGCTAAACTTTGTTTTGCCCCTGTAGATACTACTATTTGACTTGGTTCGTATGACAATTGATTATCATTTTTTAACTTTGTACAAATAGCCTTTCTTAATTCTAAAACCCCACTAGTTGGCGTGTATTTTGTTTTACCATCCTTCATAGCATTTACTGCTGCATTTATTATATTTTCCGGAGTATTGAAATCAGGTTCACCTGCACTAAAGCTTATTACATTTATACCTGATTCTTTTAATGATTTTGCTACAGCTGTAATTTCTAATGTTATAGATGGACTAATTTCTTTTGCCTTAATAGATAAATCCATTGATATTCCCCCATTTACTTACTTAAGTTAATTAATTTATTTAATAAATTTTCATTTATTCCATAGCTTCCCATTGAGTTATCTTTTGTTCCTTCTTTACCATGAAAATCACTACCACCTGTAATTAATAACTTATGCTTTTTTGCTAAATTATAAAAATTATTTGTTTGTTCTTTAGAATGACTAGGATGATATACTTCTATTCCCCTTAATCCAAAAAACTTCAAATTTTTAATTATATTTTCTACTTCTAAGGATTTATATATTTGTCCAGGATGAGCTAATACAGCTATACCTCCTGAGTTATTTATTACTTGAATAGCCTCTTTATAACTTAGTTTATATCCTTTTACATAAGAATCCTTTCCTTTAACTAAGTGATTAGTAAAAGCTACTTTATAACTATCGTAATATCCTCTTCTAACCATTGCGTTAGCAACATGACTTCTTCCTACAGTAGAGTTTAAATCTACTTCTAAATCTTCAATATTTAAATTAATGCCTTCTTTTTTTAGCTTAAAAAGTATTTCATTAATTCTTTCTGCTCTTTCCTTATTTAGTTTATTTACAGTATTTATTAATTCTATATTATTTATATCTATGAAATAACCTAATATATGTAACTCCATTTCTTCAAATTCAGAACTTAACTCTATACCTGTTATGACTTTAATATCAGGATAACTCTTATTAGTAACATATTGAGAAGCAATACAATCATGATCAGTTATAGAAATACTTTTAATTCCTAATTTAATAGCATTATCAATTATTTCTTCAGGTGACATGCTACCATCTGAATAGTTAGAATGAATATGTAAATCTGCATACTTCATATTAACACCCTATTTCTTAAGTTTATATTAAGAATATATCACTATTAATATAAAATGACAATAAAAAGGATGTAAATAAAAAAAGACACTTTCGTGTCTTTTTATCCTATTCGTCGCCTAATTCTTCACTATAGAATTTAGATACTCTGTCAAATTCATCTTCTTCTGGAATTATTAATTCTCCATTTTCTGTTGATTTAAATAAGTATACTGAATCTTCGTTAGGATCTTGAGCTAAAATATATTCATTTTCTTCAAATTCAAATGCATCTATTATTGGACATGATATTACATTACCTTTATCATCTTCTAAATCTACTACAAAGTGTTCTTGATGATCTTCTCCACATCCACATCCATCGTTATGTTCATGTTCATGTTCGTGGTCATGACCACATCCACATTTCTTTTCATTATCCATTTTAATAATCCTCCTTTAATGAGATTAATATTCTCTTTAATTTTACCCTTATTTGCTAAAAAATAAAAGTAAAACCTTTAAATTTATTATATTATTTTTAATAAGTACTAAGGAATATGTTTTTTAAACTTAAAAATAGAATTAAATTATATTCCTTATATATATTAAATTAAAAAAATAAGGAGCTAAATAGCTCCTTATTTATAAACTATTGTTGTTCAGCTAATCTCTTGTAGCCTGCTAATCTATTCATAGCATCTTGTTCTGTCTTAGCAAATAAAGCTTCTGCTTGTTCTGGGAATGCTTTTGCAAGTGAAGCATATCTTACTTCTCCCATTAAGAATTCTCTGAAGCTTGCTTTTGGTTCCTTAGAATCTAATGAGAATGGATTCTTAGTTCCAATTAAGCTTGGGTTGTATCTATATAATCCCCAATATCCACATTCAACAGCTCTCTTAGATTCTTCTTGGCTGTTAGCCATACCAGTCTTAATACCATGGCTTATACATGGAGCATAAGCAATGATTAATGATGGACCGTCATAAGCTTCAGCTTCAGCTATTGCTTTAAGAGTTTGGTTCTTGTCAGCTCCCATAGAAATTTGTGCTACATATACATAACCATATGTCATAGCCATCATTCCAAG
>NZ_JABUTB010000026.1 GCF_021443865.1 Clostridium sp. | reverse complement strand
CAAAAGGGACAAATAGGATTTGGAGGAGCTAGATATCAAGAAGAGTATACTGACATATATTTTTCTGATGTAGTAGTTGGTGATGTTAATTATAATGGATGGGCATTATATAAGGATAATCTTGCAGGTCAATTATGGGAACCATCAGTAACTCTTCCCGGAGAAGAAGCGGAAACACCTTCTGAACAAGGACAAAAGTGGTTTGTATTAACAGGAGGAGCTAACAATGCGGGTGGACATGCTTATGGTAATGCCAATGCAAAAGCACCAGTTTTATTATTAGATAATGATAGAAAAATGGAAGCTTCAGGAGAACTTTCATTAAAGTTAAAACCAAGTAATAACTGGGGAGTTTTTTACACTTATGTAAACGATAGCAATTGGTTATATATTGGATACGATTCATCTAGTAAATGGTACTATCAATATAATTTAGATGGAAGTGGTTCTTATCCAGGAATTACAGGGCTTCCAGCACCTGTTGAAGGTGAAGAACTACAAATGTCTATATCCTTAAACAATGAAACTTTAGCAGTAACAGTTAATGGAGTTACATCCAGAGTTACAAATCAATCTTTAATTTCTTTTGCTAATAAAAATGCTGGAAAAGGAAGATTTGGTGTAAAAACAAATGGAGCTACATCAATTTCCTTTGCAGATGTGAAATATAACGGAATAAATACCATGGATGATAACTGGGTATTCTGTGCAGAAAGACAAGGACAAAAATTTGAAGAAAAGATTTCAAAACTTGTACCTTTATCAGGAACTGTTTTAACAAATGAAGGTAATCTAATTTCAGAAGCAGTTGTACGTATTGGTGTGAAATCAACAAAAACAGATGTAAATGGTAAGTATCAATTTGATGCATTAGAAATAGGTGAATATAGTATAGCTGTTACAAAGGCAGGATATGAGGCTTATTCTAAGGAAGTTAGTATTGAAGATAAAAATAATGTACTAGATATTATATTAGAAGAAAAAGCAGCTATAGATTTATCTAATTACGATACTATAGCATCAGATAAAATGAAAGTGTATATTGGAAAGGAATTTCCATTAGTAGCTAGATATCAAATGCTACAAAATGGAGAAGAAATAAAAGACCAATATTTCCGTGGCAATGAAACTAATCTTAATACTATAACAATTAATGGAATAAAAGTTGAACCAACTGTGACTATCCATGAGACTACTGAAAACTACAGAGTATATTCAATGGATATTAAAAATACTGAAAATAATATTAACTTCAATATGAAAGTTAAGATAAGTGTAATAGAAAATGATTTAACATGGGAAGTAATAGAGTTAAATAAAGCAGAAGGTTCTGCTAAGATTGGAACTATAGATGCTTCTGGATTAAATCTTTTAACAATAGATGCTGTAGAGCAAGGTGCTAACTTTGCAGGAGCAAAAACATCTACAACTACTACAGTAACAGGAGATTCCTTTATAGATTTTGAACATGGATTTGTTCCATCAGAAAAAGATTCTTATTTATATGCATTCCTTACAAATGGAAAGCTAAGTGCAGGTCTTTTCAGTAATTCAGAAATAGAAGGAGATAGACGTGTTGTTAGAAATAATGGTGCTGATACCATAAGTTTAACAAGTGCAGCTTGGTATCATGAATTAGGAGATAAGAATGGTCAAAAAGCAGCAAGTAGTTACGAAGCTTATCCAGTAAGTGATTTACCAATTGCAAAGGTAGCTATTGCAGCAGATGAAAATGGAGATGGAGATATTGACTGGAATGACGGAGCACTTGCCTTCCGTGATATTATGAATATTCCATATGGATCAGAAGTAGTAAAAGATATGGTAAATCACCGTATTGTTATGAACTTTGCAAGTATGGCATCTAATCCATATTTAACAACAGCTGATAATATTAAAAAAGTATATCTTGCAACAGATGGACTTCCACAATCAATTTTATTAAAGGGATATGGAAATGAAGGCCATGATTCAGCCAATTCAGAATATGCAGATATTGCAGAGCGTGAAGGTGGAGTGGAAGATTTCCAAAGCCTAATTAAAATTGCTCATGATTATAATACTGAAATTGGTATTCATATAAATGCACAAGAAGCATACCCAGAAGCAGCTTCATTTAATGAAGATATGCTACAAAAACCATTTACTAATGGATGGGGATGGCTAGACCAATCACATGTAATTGATAAGATTTGGGATCTATCAAGCCAAGCTAGATGGAAGAGACTTGTACAATTATATGATCGTATAAATGGAACAGAATTTTATAATAGAGAATGGCCATTAGCAGTAGAAAATTCATTAGGTGAAGTAACTGCAACAAAAGAAGAAATTAAAGCAGATGCTGAAAGTCGTGAAGATAATATGGACTTCGTATATCTAGATGTATGGTATCAAGATTCATGGGAAACTAGAAATGTTGTAAAAGAAATTAATTCCCTTGGATGGAGATTCACAACGGAATTTAGTGGAGTAGGAGAATATGATTCCACATGGCAACACTGGTCAACAGATGCAGCATATGGTGGAGCTAGTGCAAAAGGTTTTAATAGCCAAATAATACGTTTTATTAGAAATGACCAAAGAGATTCTCAAGTTTTAAACTATCCAGCATATGGTGGAGCAGCAGATAACCCATTACTTGGAGGATATAGATTATATGGATTTGAAGGATGGGGTGGAGATAAAGATTTTAATAGATATATTTTACAAACCTATAATCAAAATTTACCTACTAAATTCTTACAACATTACTATGTAGTAGATTGGGAAAATTATGAGAAGGGACAATCACCTGTAGGAAATCAAGAAAAGCAAATTAAATTAAGAAATGATGCAGGGGATGAAGTTATTGTTACAAGAAATGAAGAGCAAAGAAAAGATGATAACATTGAACGTACAATAACACTAAATGGTAAAGTAGTATTAAATGATGTTAAATATCTATTACCATGGACAGAGGAAAATGGCGCAGAAAAATTATATCATTGGAATTTAGATGGTGGACAATCTACTTGGGAGCTTCCAGATGGATGGAAAAACCTAGGCAATGTTGTAATGTATGAACTTTCTGACCAAGGACGTATTAATGAAGTAAATGTTCCTGTAACTAATGGTGCTATAAGCTTAGATGCAAAAGCAGCTACAGCATATATATTAGTAAAGGGTTCAGAAATTAAAGAATTAAAAAATAATTTCGGTGAAAAAGATTACGTTGTAGATCCAGGCTTTAATGGATATGCAGCAGGAGAAAGACTATCTTCAGATATATGGGCAGGAGATATAGATAATCAAGCAGTAGTAATAGAAAAAGCAAATACAGGTGATCAAAGACTAGCATTTAATAGTCCTTCAGAAAATGTATCTGTAAATACAACTATTTCAGGATTAACTAAAGGCACTGACTATGTAGCAGAAGTATATGTAGAAAATAATAGTAATGAAAAAGCCTTTATAGAAGTAAATACAGGAAGCAAAATTGTTTCTAATTATACTGAAGCTTCTATTTTAAATAACTATGTTCAATCAGATCAAAAGAATGGAAGTAAAATGCAACGTATGCAAATTTCTTTTGTGGCAGAGAGTGAAACAGCAGAATTAATTTTATCTAGAGAAGCTGGAGAAGGCTCTACTTATATGGATGATATTCGTATTGTAGAAAAGAAATTAAATAACTTCCAAGAGGATGGAACATTCAAGCAAGATTTTGAAACAGTAGTGCAAGGATTATATCCATTTGTATTAGGCCCTGCACAAGGAATTTCAGATCCTGTAACACATTTATCACAATTAAATGCACCATATACACAAGCAGGATGGAATGGAAGAGTAATTGATGACGTAATTTCAGGAAACTGGTCAGTAAAACATCACGGTGCTAATACTGGAATTATATATCAAACATTACCACAAAACTTCCACTTTGAACCAGGTAAGGTATATGACGTTGAATTTGACTATCAATCAGGACCAGATAAAGCATATGCAATGGTGATTGGAGATGGAAGAAATTATACACTTCCTACAGCAGAACAATATCTTGCTCAAGCACGTGGAGAAACAAAAAATGTTAAGATGCAAGTAATTGGAAGTGGAAGCGGACAAACTTGGATTGGTCTTTATGAAAATGGAAGCAAAGCAGGCAGCGGTGCTATGGGGCAAACAGATTTTGTTCTTGATAATCTTGTAATCAAGGAAGACAAAGACGCTGTTGCAGTTACACTTTCAACTTTAAATTTATATAAAGGTGAAGTATCTAAAATTTATGGAAGCAGTTTAGATAAAATAAACTGGACTTCAAGTAATGAAGATGTAGCAGTTGTAGACAAAGAAAATAATGTTATAAAAGCATTATCAGGAGGTAATTCAACTATTACAGCAACACTTCCAGATGGAAAAGAAGTTATATTTGAAATGAAAATTTCAGATGAAGTCGTAATAGATATTCCAAGAGAAGAATATCCTGAAATAACTTCTAGTGCAAATACTGAACAACCAACAGGAGAACCAGCAGGAAGTGGAGTGGCTACTGCAGCTACAGATGGAAGCTCATCTACTTATTGGCACTCAAATTGGTCAGAAGGCTTTGTTGTAAGCCCACAAAATCCAGCTGTTCTTACAGTAGATTTAGGCAATGCAATGGATATTCAAGGCTTTAAGTTCCAACAAAGAGTAAATGGAAACAATGGTATTGTTCAACAATTTAGATATGAAGTTTTAGATGCTGAAGGAAATGTTATATTACAATCAGAATCAATAACTTCTTCAGATGCAGAAGTTCAAGGGGGAGCCTGGGTTATTAATAAGTTTAGACAATTATCTACTAATAATATAGCTACACTTTCTAATACTGAAACATCAGTTAATGCAAAAACAATAAAAATATATGTTGAAAAAGGAAGAGGAAACTTTGCAGTAATAACAGAGGTAGCTCCAATCCGTATAGAAAAAGTTTCAGACACAGCAACCTTAGAAGATTTAACACTTAATATAGGTGAAAAAGTAAAGATCACACCAGAAAGTCCAGATAATACAATTCTAAAAGGTATTGTATGGAGTTCTTCAGATGAAAGCATTGTAAGTGTAAATCAAAGTGGTGTTATTACAGCCGTAAACTTAGGAACAGCTAAGATAATAATAACAAATGCAGCAGGCTTAAAGGCAGAAGCTACAATAAATGTTATTAAAGAAACATTAAATTATGAAGTATTAAAAGAAGAAATAGAAAAAGCTGAAAAAATTGAATTAGCTAAATACCAAGATGGAACAGAGAAAGATGCCTTTATAAAAGCTTTAGCAGAAGGAAAAGCATTAATTGATAATGCTACTTCACAAGAAGAAATTAATGCAGCAATTAATAAGCTTTCAGAAGCAAAGGCAGCATTAAAATTAAAAGAAGTACCAGAAGAACTTAATAAGGATGCATTAACAAAGGCAATAGCAGAAGCAGAAAAAGTTGAATTAGCTAAATATGAAGATGGAACAGAAAAAGATGCCTTTGTAAAAGCCTTAGCAGAAGGAAAAGCATTAATTGATAATGCTACTTTACAAGAACAAATAGATATGGCAACTAAGAATATTTTAGAAGCACAAGCAGCATTAAAATTAATAGAAGTACCAGAAAAGGTTAATAGAACTCCACTAGAAAAGGCAATAGAAAAGGCAGAAAAGATTAATTTAGCTGAATACAAAGATGGAGCAGAAAAAGATATATTTGTGTTAGCATTAAAGAATGCTAAAGAAGCATATAAAAATGCGGCAACACAATTAGCAATAGATAATGCTTTATCAGCTCTTAATACAGCACAAAATAATCTTGTGAAGATAGAAAAGCCTGGAACTATTAAAGTAGATAAGTCTAAGTTAGAAAAATTCTATAAAGAAGCTTTAACTTATTATAAGGAAGCAAATCATTCAAAGAAAAACTGGGAGAAGTATGAAGAAGCATTAAATTTAGCAGCAAAAGTTTTAAAAGATGATAATGCAACACAAAAAGATGTTGATAAAGCATTAAAGGAACTACAAAATATAACAAAGAAGATGAATAAAGAACTTGGAAATCCTTCAAATGCTCCACAATTACCAAATACAGGAGATGAAAGTGGTGCTAATATACTAATTTTAGCATTAGTAATTACTACAATAGGTTTTGTTGTATTAACTTATAATAGAAAGAAGAAAAATATATTTAAAAGTATGTAAGATAATTAGAATAAAAGTAGAAGGGGCTGTTGTGACAGCTCCTTCTTTTTTTGTCATATTTACAGAAAAATAGTAATTATCATAGTATATAAATACTTATATATTACAAAAAAACTGCAATAAAATCACATTATGGTTGAATTTGTAAAATATGTATAATATAATTGTTTATGTAAAATATACATTATTTGGAGGGGTAAAATGAAAAAATTTAAAGTATTTATGGCTAGTGTTTTAACTTACTTTATGGCAATGTCAATATTGCCAACAACGTTATTACAAACAGTAGCTAATGCAGCTGAAAATAAATATTCAGTTCTAGTGAAAAGTGATTATTATTTAAGAGCAGAAGAACAATATAAAGATAGCTTTATAGTTGCCTACGGAAAAGCAGATGATAAAAGCAAAGAGGGAGAAATAACAATTTCTTTAGTAAAAGGTGGAATTGAAACAGTATTAAAGAAGGTTAATGGATACTATGATGTACAGATTGTAGAAGATAAAAGTGATGATAGTAAGGTATTACTTAAAACTTTAAAAGACTATAGGGGACAATCTGAAGATGATAACTACCAAGAGTATAGCTTCAAAACTAACCAATTTTCTAATATAAGTAAAGAAAAATGGGATAAGAATTACACAAATGGTTATGAAGATATTAATGCTAAATTAACAGATGAATTGGCAAGAAAAATTATTAATAAAGTGAATGAAGAGAGAAATATAAATATAGATATTAATGATAAGTATTCTACGGCAAAAGAAGATGAAAGTTTTTCTTATAAAAATGATACTGGTAGTCTTAGGATAAGAATATATCCTAATTATGCAAATGAATCAATTATTCAATTTGGAGTAGATAATAATAATTATATCAGTGGAGATAATATGTATAGTGGATTGGTATTTAATGACTATATATATGCAGCAAAGAATGATTTTGATTATATAATTGATGTTAATAATAATAGTAATTTATACATACACCAGTATACATATGACGATTCTTGGGTAAGAAGTAATGACAGTATAATAAAAGTTAGCAATGGGGAGCTTATTTCAAGTGGAAAAATAGATTTTAATGGAGAATGGGAAAGTTATTTAACAGATTTAAATAATAGACTTTATTTTAAGAATTACGATGGAATTAAGCAATATAGACTTGAAGACAATAAATATATCTTTGAAGAGAATTATAATACCATGAATAATTCAGGAGTTATCGTAAAGTATAATGAAAAACAAATATGGTTATTAGAGTCAGATAATACTAAAGTTAATATTAGCAAAATAGAAAATAATAAGCTAGATAGGATTTTAGATGTAACGGCAGAAGTTAACCAGTTAGTCAATGATAATATGAAATATACCAATACTAATATGAAGGTATTTAATAATGATAATATTATGTTAGTAAATGGTTCTGGATTTGCTATAATTCAAAAAAGTTCTTCAGGAGAACCATCAAATCCAGTAGAACCAAGTACTCCAGAAATACCAACTACTCCTGAAAATCCAGGAAATAATAATGAAGGGACAAAACCTTCAGAAGAAAAAGTAGTTACAGAAGTAACAAAAATTAATCCAAATGAAAAAAATGAAATACCTGTAAAAACTACAGAAGGAACTAAGAATATAGAAGTAGTTATTAAAGATATAGAAGCTATTAAGAATGGTAATGGATCATTAAATATAGCTACAGATAACGGTGTTAAAATTAATTTACCATTATCAATAATAGATAAGAGCCTTTTAGAAGGTGCTAAGAATGTTACTGTTAAATTAGATATTTTAGAGAACTCAGATATAACTAAGAATGTTAAAGGAGTTAATAAGGTATTCGATTTTAATTTAATTATTAATAAAGAAGATGGAACAACAAATGTTCATAACTTTAAAGATGGATTAGTTGAAGTTAAGATTAATTTAACTGATAAAGATTTTGAAGGCTTAAATAAAGATAAGATAGTAGTTTACTACTATAATGACTCAACTAAAGCTTTTGAAGAAATGGAAACTGTAGTTAATGGAAATGAAGTAACTTTCAAAACTCCACACTTCTCTAAGTATGTAATAGCAGAAAAAATGGATACTAAGAATGAAGAAACTCCAGCAAATGGAGGAAATAATGGAAATGATAATACTACAGAAAACCAAGCTGAAACTGGAAAGGGACAATTACCTGAAACAGGAGCAAGAGTATCAAGTTCAACAATTTTAGTTTTAGCAATAGGAATCTTAGCTGTTGGCGGAACTATGTTCTTTAGAAAGAGAAAACAGGCTTAATTTTAAAGTAGAATAATTATGAATCCATGCTTTAGATAAATCTATTGCATGGATTTTTAAATAAGGAGACAGTTTATGTTCGATATAATAATAGGAATATTACCCTTTATAGTACTATCTTCAGTTTTTAAAGAAAACTTAGGCTCCTTAATTTTGTTTTTAGTAGGAAGTATTTTCATTATTAAAAATAAAAACAAAATTAAAGAGAGTAAGTACTTTTTTATCTTAATAATAATGTGGATATCAATACTTATATCCCAAATATTTGCTTCACCTTATATAGAAAGTATTTCGGGAAGCTTTTTATATTTAGATATGGCTATTTACTATTTAATTTATAGCTGTATTATAAAAAATAAAAATAAGGATGAAATACTAAAATACATACTTTTATCAATGTCAGGAATATGTATATTTTATATTTGTTATCATGGATTATATAAGGGGTTTAGAGTTTTTGGAAATATAGGATATGCAAATAGTTATGCAGTATTACTTTTAATTGGTCTTTATTTAAATAAATTTAGAGAAGAAGATAAGTTTACAGATATTATAGAAACAATTTTATTTATAGGTTTATTATTTACAGGCTCAAGAACCACAATTATCTTATCTCTTATCTATATAATTTATAAAGTATATAGAGATAAGAAATACAATAATACAAAGATAATACTATCCTTAGAATCAATTGCATTAGGAACTTTACTATATATAATTCTGGATAAATTAAAGTTAATAGCAATATTTATTGTGCCTTTAATATTAATATTCTACATATTAATTAAAAATGTAAAATTTAAAGACAAGCTTTATTATGCTTTAGGAGTTCTACTAATTATAGGGATGTTTATAATTAATAGTAATACCTTTAACAGACTTAAAAATATCACATTAAATAATGGAACTCTTCAAGAAAGGCTTGTTTACTATGAAGATTCTATTAATAGTATTATAAAACATCCATTAGGTAATGGAATAAATATGTTTCAATATAAACTATTTGATAATGCCACAGCCTTTTATGATGTTAAGTACATACATAACTCATATTTGCAAATAGCTTATGATGCAGGAATAATTAATTTAATTATCTTCCTAGCTGTTATTGTAATAGGATTATTAAAATTAATTAAAAGTAAAAATACAGATAGGAATTATTTAATATTAGCTTACTTAACTATTTTGATACATTCAGTACTAGACTTTGATTTATCCTTTAGTACTTTTCCAGTAATTCTTGTTATGTTAGTAGTTTTAGGTGATGTAGAAATACTAGATAAAAAGAAAGGAAAGACTACTAAAGAAAGTAGTAAAAGGGCTCTTAAAGAAAGCAATATTAATGAAGGAATTATTTTAAGTAAGTATGTTTATATGGGGATAGCAGCTATTTCTATATACTTTATAATTTTTGAATCTAGCATAGTGTTAGGAAATTACTTAATAGATGTTAATACAAACTTAGCTGATAAAATTTTTGGCTTTTCAAATAATATATCATTTGAAAGGGACTATAGAGGATACTTTAGTAGAGCTCAAGCTAAGAAAAATTTATATGATAAAACACAGGATGAGAAGTATTTAAAGGAAGGAATAGATTTATTAGAAACTAGTAAGAAAATAAATCCTTATGATCCAATGGTAGAATGGAATTTATCATATTTACATGAATCATTAGGGAATTATTTAGAAGCTATAAAATATGCAGAAAATGTAGTGGAAAGAGAAAGATTTTATACAGGTGCATATATAAAGCTCTATGATTATTTAATGAAACTCTACGGTGAAACAGGGGATAGAAATACGGAATATAAACTTAAGAACTTAGAAATAACTTATTATGTTAACTATGAAGAGTTAAATAAAAGAGCTAAATATATGAATAATCAGCTTCAAGAAAATATTGATGATATTAGAATTCAAAATATAGATTAAGTTATATTATTAGTTGGAGAGTATAAAAATGGAAATAAATGGACCCCAGGGGATTTTTCCTCTGGGGAATAAAATTTTCATTTTAAAATTATATACTTTAGGGTATAATGAATTACTAGAGAAATAGAGATTTAACTAAAGCAAATTTTAATTTGAATTTCAAGGAGGAAAAGCCATTGGCAGATTATATAAGTGAAATAGAAAAGAGAAGAACCTTTGCTATTATATCCCACCCAGATGCTGGTAAAACAACATTAACAGAAAAGTTCTTATTATATGGAGGAGCTATAAGACTTGCAGGTTCAGTAAAGGCTAGAAAGGCTTCAACTCATGCAGTATCTGACTGGATGGAAATAGAAAAGCAAAGAGGTATTTCAGTTACTTCATCAGTAATGCAGTTTAATTATAGAGGACACTGTATAAACATATTAGATACACCAGGTCACCAAGACTTCTCAGAAGATACATATAGAACTCTTATGGCTGCAGATAGCGCAGTTATGGTAGTGGATGGAGCAAAAGGTATAGAAGATCAAACAAGAAAGCTATTCCATGTTGCATCACTTAGAGAAATGCCTATATTTACATTTGTAAATAAAATGGATAGAGAAGCTAAAGACCCATTTGAATTATTAGAAGAAATAGAAAACGAACTTGGAATAAAGACATACCCTATGAATTGGCCAATAGGTTCTGGTAAAGAATTCAAGGGAGTTTATGAAAGAGATAATAATAGAATTATTGCATTCTCAGCAGGAAATCACGGACAAAGTGCAGTAGATGCTGTTGAAGGTTCAGTAGATGATCCAAGATTTAGAGAAATATTAGGGGATGCCCTTCATGATAAATTAATGGAAGACATAGAGCTTTTAGATATAGCTGGAGATGAGTTAGACTTAGAAAAAGTTAGAACTGGAGAATTAACACCAGTATTCTTTGGATCTGCCTTAACTAACTTTGGTGTAGAGCCATTCCTAGAACATTTCTTAGAAATGACTACAGCACCGCTTCCAAGAAATTCAAGCATAGGAGAAATAGATCCATTTGATAAAAACTTCTCTGCTTTTGTATTTAAGATACAAGCAAATATGAATAAAGCACATAGAGATAGAATTGCCTTTATGAGAATTTGTTCAGGAAAATTCCAAAAGGGTGAAGATGTATATCATATGCAAGGTGGTAAGAAAATTAAACTTTCACAACCACAACAATTTATGGCTCAAGATAGAGAAATAGTAGAAGAGGCATATGCAGGAGATATAATTGGGGTATTCGACCCAGGTATATTCTCAATTGGAGATACACTATGTTCAGCTTCAAAGAAATTTAAATTTGAAGGAATTCCAACATTTGCACCAGAACACTTTGCAAGAGTTAGACCAGTAGATACTATGAAGAGAAAACAATTCGTAAAGGGTGTTACTCAAATAGCACAAGAAGGAGCAATCCAAGTATTCAGAGAATCCTTTGTAGGTATGGAAGAAATAATAGTTGGAGTTGTTGGTGTACTTCAATTCGAAGTTCTAGAATACAGACTTAAACATGAATACAATGTTGATATAAAGATGGATAGACTTCCATTTAGATATGTAAGATGGATAGAAAATAAGGATGTAGATATGGACAAATTAAACTTAACTTCTGATGCAAAAAGAGTTAAGGACTTTAAAGATAGAAACATACTTATATTCCAAAATGACTGGGGTATTAACTGGGCATTAGACCATAATAAGGGCTTAATACTTTCAGGAGTAGGTAAAAGCGACGAATAATTAAAAAAGTGATAATTAATAAAGAGTAGGAAAGGTTTTCCTATTCTTTTTATTATAAGGCGGAAAATGTAAAAATATGCATATAAATTATTAAGATTACTTCAGGAATATTGAAAAAAATGCAATAAATTGTTACTCTATAATGGGAAAGGGAGTGGCTAAGTGAAATCAAAAAAAATTAAAATAATTATTGCACAATCATTAATAGTATCAATATTGTTACCAAGTTTAAATGTTAAGGCAATAAATAACAATAATGAGATAACTAATATTTCTCAATCACAAGATGAAAAAGAAAAAATAAACACAGAAAATGTAGAGCAAAAAGATGATAATAATGAAAAGCAAGATAGTGCAGAAAAACAGGAACTTAATATAGAAAATAAAGAAAAAACACAAGAAAAAAATAGTAACTTAAAGGGGAAAAAGTACGAAAAAAATCATGTTAATAAAGCAAAAATTACTTCAGTAGTTGAAGGAATAGATGAGGATAGTTTAGAGTATAAGCTAATGCTAGAAGCTACAGCTGATATTCAAACTTTAATACCAATGACAGATGATGAGTATGAATTAGCACTAGCATACAGTGATGGAAGCTATGAGTTCATAAATTCATATAATGATTTAAATGAAGCTATTAACTATGCTAATAATATGCCACAAGAAACATTAGATAGTAATAATACTTTACCTGCTATAATAAATAATTCAGGACAAGTTATTTATTCAACTAATGAAATGGCAAGGATAACAAAGTATGAAAATAATAACAATGTTGTTCAAAATATTAATATATATAGTACCCCTCAGTTAAAGGATGTAGTAACATATGTAAATCCAGGCTATGTAAGTGATGCACCTATATTAGAATATAGTGGTACATCTGCGAAGGTATTAATTAATGGAAGAGAAGGCTGGATTAGCAATAATAGAAAATCAGGAAATTACGATATGGAAGTTATTCCATTAAACCAAGTAAGTAATCCTAGTTATTATAGAGTTTCAGGTGGACAATTGTATCATTATATTAGTAGTGATTTAACAGGAAATAAAGGTAATAGTATATTAATTGGAGTGGCTCCAAGTTATTTAAAAGAGGGAATTAAATATTTAAGCTATGACGGAACGTACTTTTATGCTGGAAGCAATATTCAAACAGCTTTATCTACACTTATAAGTGATTATAAGTCAGGAATTAGAAGTGGGGCTGTAAATTCTACTAATCCACATAGTTTATATTATCAAAACCTATCCTTTAGAAGTAAGACTTTATATTCAGCAGATGAATTAAATAGATATATTGATAATAATACAAAAGCAAATTCAAAGCTTAGAGGATTAGGACAAGCATTTAAAGAAGCTGAAGAAAAGTATGGAGTAAATGCTTTACTTATGCTAGCAGTTGCAATGAACGAATCAGCTGGTGGAGTATCTGATCATGCACTTTTAAGAAATAACTTATTTGGAGTTAAAGCTTATGATGGAACAAATTCTGCAGCAACATATGCATCTCCTGTGGATTCAGTTTTAGATTTTTCAAAGAACTATATTTCAAATGGATATTCTAATCCAAATGATTGGAGATATAATGGAACAACTTTAGGTAATAAATATATAGGGATTAACGTAAGATATGCATCAGACCCATTTTGGGGAGAAAAAGCATCAAGCTATGCATATAGAATAGATAATTATTTATCAGGAGTAAACTCAGATTTAAGAGATACTAACTCTAATAAAATAGCCTATGCAAAAGATAGTAGTATGGTAATTAATAAATCTGGACAAGCATTATATAAACTTCTACAAGATTCAAAAGTTATATTAAATAGCCTTGATACAGTTACAATTAATGGAGCTCAATATTATGAAATAAATCCAGATACTAATTTCCCTAAAGGTACAAATTATGATGGCAGTTATAATTGGGATTCAAAGGGATATGTTCCAGTTAACTCAATTGCAAGAGTAAATGTATTTAGACCAGGACTTGATGTAAGAGCTGGAGATAGAAGATATGATACAGCAGTTGAATTAAGTAAAAGTCAGTTTAATACTTCAAATACAATAGTAATTGCAGGAGGATATGCTTTAGCTGATGGGCTTACAGCAACACCTATAGCTAGTCATTATAAAGCACCTTTATTATTAGTAGAGAAGAATAACATTCCGGAAGTTACAAAAAATGAAATTAAAAGGCTTGGAGGAAAAAATATAATTATTGTTGGTGGAAATACAGTAATTAGCTCTGAAGTTGAAAAGCAACTTTTAAATCTAGGAGTAACTAAGATAACTAGGTTAGGTGGTAGTGATAGATATGAAACTTCACTATTAGTAGCTCAGTATATTGATTCAAATCTTTATAATATAGAAAATATAGTTGTAACTAATGGCTTAGGAGAAGCAGATGCACTTTCAATTTCACCAGTAGCAGGAAGAGATAGAATGCCTATAATTTTAGTAAGAAATACTTATATTCCAACATCAATTTATAATTGGTTAAGAGGAGAAGGAATTAAAAATGCATATATTATTGGTGGAACAACAGCAATAAATAATGATGTTTTAAATAAAGTAAATAGTATAACATCTATGGATATATCAGGAAATAGATTAGGTGGTAGTACAAGATATGAAACAAATGCATTTATTATAGATAAGTTCTATGGTTCATCAACAAATAAAGTTTATGTATCTAAGGGGCTTCAATTAATAGATGCACTAAGTTCAGGACCAATAGCTGCTTTAGAAAATTCACCAGTTATATTAGCAAATAATGAATTAACAGCTACTCAAAGACTAATACTTTCTAAGAGAAGTACTAATGTAGTTGTTCAATCAGGACATGGAGTATCAAAGAATGCTATTGAAAGTATAAGAGATTTATTAAGTTCAAAATAGATTTATAATATAGAATAAAATTATAAAAATATTATCTTATAAAGGATTTTCATAATTAAAATATAATTAGGAAGTAGTATTTTCGTTGTAGAAAGAGATAGATATTATATAATGTAGTTTGGAGTTTACCAAGTTACAAGAATATAATATATATCTCTTTTTTATTAAGTAAATATTATTATAAAATTAATAAACTTGCACTTTAGTAACCATAAATATATAATTGGAAATAGAGTTAAACAATTGCGAAAGGATTGAAAAAAACATGGAAAATATAAAAAAAATACCATTTTCTCCTCCAGACATAACTGAAGCAGAAATTAATGCGGTAGCAGAAGTATTAAGATCAGGATGGATTACTTCAGGACCAACTTTAGCTAAGTTTGAGGAAGAACTTGCAGAGTATTGTGAAGCTAATAAGGCAGTGGCTTTAAATAGTGCATCAGCTGCCATGGAACTTGTACTTAAAGTTCTTGATATTAAAGAAGGAGATGAAATAATAACTACTCCTTACACATATACAGCAACTGCAAGCGTAGCAATTCATAGAGGTGTTAAACCTATTTTTTGTGATTTAGCAAAAGATTCATTTTTTATGGATTATGACAAAATGGGTGATTTAATAACTGAAAAAACAAAGGTTATAATGCCTGTGGATTTTGCTGGTATACCATGTGATTATGATAAGATAAAGGAAGTATTAAAAGAAAAAAATAGAGAAGATATAGTTATTTTAGTAGATTCAGCCCATTCTTTTGGAGCAAAATATAAAGGAAATAGAGTTGGAGCACAATGCGATTTCCATACATTCTCTTTCCATGCAGTTAAGAACTTTACTACTTCAGAAGGTGGAGCTATTACATATAATGATAATAACTTTGGAGGAAGAGAAAACTTATTCCAAGACCTTAAATTCACTTCCTTACATGGTCAATCTAAGGATGCATTATCTAAAATGAAGGCAGGAGCTTGGGAGTATGATATAATAACTGATGGATTTAAATGCAATATGACAGATATAAATGCAGCAATTGGAAGAGTGCAATTAACAAGATACGAAGAAATGTTAAAGCATAGAAAAGAAATTTTCGATGTCTACACAAGAATTTTAGAAAAAGAAGATTTTTCTATAATACCAGTTACTGAGTATGAAGATGGAACAGAAAGTTCTCATCACATTTATCCTTTAAGAATTAAGGGCTTTAATGAAGAGAAGAGAAATCTACTTATTCAAAGACTAGCTGAAAAGGGGATATCAACAAATGTTCACTTTAAGCCATTACCAATGTTTACATTATATAAAAATCTAGGATACAAGATAGAAGACTATCCTAATGCATATGCACAATATGAAAATGAAATTTCACTTCCAGTATATAGCACTTTAGATTTAAAGGATGTAGAATATGTGGCAGAAGAGTTAATTAAAGAAGTAAGAAATATAATGGAATAAATTATATTTTTAAATTTAATTTAAAAGTTTATATATAATTGGAATTGTGATAAAATATTAATGTTAATTTTCTAGAATTTAGAATATAAAGGAGCGTATAACTATGAATATACCTTTAATAGATTTAAAAGCTCAATATGAATCACTAGCTGATAAACTAAATGAAGCAACTTTAGGAGTATTATCATCAGCTAACTACATAATGGGTAAAACAGTGTTAGACTTTGAAAAAGAATTTGCAAATTACATTGGAGTAAAGCATGCCATATCAGTAGGTAATGGAACAGATGCATTAGTACTTGCTTTAAAGTCTATTGGAATAAGCCAAGGAGATGAAGTTATAACGACTCCATTTACTTTCTTTGCAACAGCAGAAGCAATATCAGCAGTTGGAGGAACTCCAGTATTTGTAGATGTAGATAAGGAAACTTTTAATATAGATACAACAAAAATTGAAGAAAAAATAACATCAAAAACTAAAGCCATAATGCCTGTACATATATTTGGACAAAGTGCAGATATGGATGAAATAAATGAAATAGCTAAAAAGCATAACTTAATGGTTATAGAAGATGCTTGCCAAGCTATAGGTGGAAAATATAAAGGAAGAAAAATAGGTACATTAGGAGATGTAGCATGTTTTTCATTCTTCCCAACTAAGAATTTAGGCTGTGCTGGTGATGGTGGAATGATAGTTACAGATAACGATGAAATTGCAACTATTGCTAGAGCACTTAGAACTCATGGAAGTGGAGAAAATGGCCAAAAGGCTTATAACTTACTTAATAATGTAGAAGAAGAAATCAAAAAAGCTGATGAAGGAGCTAATGATACAGTATACAATCCACTTAAATACTACAATTATTTAATAGGATACAATACTAGATTAGATGCTATCCAAGCAGCCATATTAGATGTTAAAATAAAAGAAATTGATAATTGGAATGCTAAGAGAAGAGAAATAGTTAAAGTTTATAATGAAGCTTTACAAAATAATGATTTAGTAACTCCAGTAGCTAAAGATTATAATGAACATGTTTACCACATGTATATATTACAATCAGAAAACAGAGAAGAAGTATTAGGGAAATTAAAGGAAGCTGGAATTGCAACAGGTGTTTATTATCCAGTACCATTACATCTTCAAAAGGTTTATAAAGATTTAGGATATAAAGAAGGAGATATGCCAGTAGCAGAATACTTATCACATAGAACATTTGCTATTCCTGTATATCCAGAATTAAATGAAGAGCAAGTTCAATATATAATAGATAAAATAAAATAATTGATTCCATTAAGTTTAGGAGGAAAAAAGATGTCAGTTTTAAAGAATGAATTAATGCAAAAAATTAAGAATAAAACGGCAAAAGTTGGCGTAGTAGGCTTAGGTTATGTTGGATTACCTTTAGCTGTAGAAAAAGCAAAGGCTGGATACGAAACTATTGGTTTTGATGTACAAGATAAAAAAGTAGAAATGGTTAATAATGGAGAAAACTATATTGGTGATGTTGTTGATTCAGAATTAGCAGAATTAACTAAAAAGGGAATATTAAAAGCTACTACAGATTTTAGCTTTATAAGTGAAGTAGATACAGTATGTATTTGCGTTCCAACACCACTTGATTTATATAAGCAACCAGATTTATCTTATGTTGTAAAATCAACAGAAAATGTTGCTAAATACCTTCATAAAGGTATGATAGTAATACTTGAAAGTACTACTTATCCAGGAACTACTGAAGAAGTTTTAAAGCCAATACTAGAAAAGAATGGATTAAAATGTGGAGAAGATTTCTTCCTAGCATTCTCACCAGAAAGAGTAGATCCAGGTAATAAGCACTACAACACTAAAAATACTCCAAAGGTAGTAGGTGGATGTACTACAGAATGTACAGAAATTGCAGCAGCTTTATATGAAAATGTATTAGAAGGAGAAATTCATAAAGTTTCTTCACCAGCTGTAGCTGAAATGGAAAAGATTTTAGAAAATACTTTCAGAAATATAAATATAGGTTTAGCAAATGAAATGGCTATTCTTTGTAACAGAATGGGAATAGATGTATGGGAAGTTATAGATGCAGCTAAAACTAAACCATATGGATTTATGCCATTTTACCCAGGTCCAGGTTTAGGTGGTCACTGTATACCACTAGATCCTTTCTACTTAGAATGGAAGGCTAAAGAATACGACTATCACACTAAGCTTATCGAAACATCAGGTATAATAAATGATGCTATGCCAGAATTTGTTTTAGAAAATGTTATGAAGATATTAAATAAGCAAAAGAAGGCTTTAAACGGTGCAAAAGTATTAGTTATGGGATTAGCATATAAGAATGATATAGATGACTATAGAGAATCACCATCATTTAAAGTAATAGAATTACTAGAAGAAAACGGTGCAGAAGTTATAGTTAACGATCCTTTCTGTGCTACAGGTAAATACAAAGGCAAAACTTACTATTCAGTAGACTGGAAAGAAGTAATAGACGAATCAGACATAGTAGTAATAACTACTGCACACTCAGTTTACGACTACGAAGAAATAGTAGATAGAGCAAAAGTAGTTTACGATACAAGAAATGCAACAAAAGAAGTTAAAAACAATAGAGAAAAAATCTACAAACTTTAATTTGGAATGAAAGAATTAAAAAATTAAAGAATGAAAAAATGAATGAGAAAACTCCCGAAATAAACTTGACCCTGTCAAGTAGACAATAGGAAAAAAGACTCTTCATTATGCGG
>NZ_JABUTB010000025.1:10471-36601 GCF_021443865.1 Clostridium sp. | reverse complement strand
GAAAATATATATGAAATTATAATGGAAAGGTTATTAGATAAAAAAATAAAAATTATAGTAGACGCAACAAAAGATTTATTATTAAATGTTTTAAAATATAAACCCTTTTTAATTAAGCCTAATCATCACGAATTAGGAGAATTATTTAATGTTAAGATCAAGAATGATGATGAAATCATAATTTATGCTAAAAAACTTAAGGAAATGGGAGCTATGAATGTATTAGTTTCTATGGCTGGAGATGGGGCTATATTTATAACAGAAGATAATAAAGTTATAAAATCAGATGTTCCAAAGGGAAAGCTAGTAAATTCTGTAGGTGCAGGGGATTCCATGGTAGGCGGATTTATTGCAGGATATTTAAATAAGGGGAATTTAGAAGAAGCCTTTAAAATGGGAGTTGCAACAGGAAGTGCAAGTGCTTTTTCAGAAGGATTAGCAACTAAAGATAAAGTCTATGAATTATTAAAACAAATATTATAATTTGGAGGTTTAATTATGAAAATTACAGATTTATTAAATAAAAAATCTATAGCTATAAATCCTAATGTAAAATCAAAAAATGATGCTATAAATAAATTAGTTGATTTAATGAATGAATCAGGAAATTTAAATAATAAAGATGAATATAAAAAAGCAGTTTTAGCTAGGGAAGAGCTTAGTACTACTGGTATTGGTGATGGAATTGCTATACCTCACGCTAAAACAAAAGCAGTTAAGGATGCTGGGTTAGCTGCCATGGTAGTTAATGAAGGAGTAGATTATGACTCTTTAGATGGGAATCCAGCAAAAATATTCTTTTTAATTGCAGCTCCAGATGGTGAGAATAACCTTCACTTAGAAGTTTTAGCAAGACTTTCAACTATGTTAATGGATGAAAAGTTTAGAAATGCTTTAGAAGGTTCTAAAACACCAGAAGAATTTATAAAATTAATTGATGAATTTGAAAATGAAAAAGTTAATAAAGTAAAAGAAGAAAGTAAAGATGGTTATAGAGTGCTAGCTGTAACAGCTTGTCCTACAGGAATTGCTCATACATATATGGCTGCTGAAAGCTTAGAAGAAAAAGCAAAAGAAATGGGAATTTCAATAAAAGTAGAAACAGATGGTTCAGGTGGAGCTAAGAATGTTCTGACTGATAAAGAAATAGAAGAAGCAGAATGTATAATAGTTGCAGCAGATAAAAAGGTGGAAATGGCAAGATTTAATGGAAAGAAAGTTATTCAAACTAAGGTTGCCAATGGAATTCACAAATCAGAAGAATTAATTAATAGAGCTATATCAGGAGATGCACCTATTTATAATCACAATGGTTCTAAAGATATTGAAGATAGTACTTCAGAAGAAAATGAAAGTATAGGACGTCAAATATATAAACACCTTATGAATGGAGTTTCACATATGCTACCATTTGTAATTGGTGGAGGTATATTAATTGCTTTAGCATTTTTATTTGATGATTACAGTATAGATCCTGCAAACTTTGGTATGAATACACCTTTTGCAGGTTTCTTAAAGACTGTAGGTGGAACAGCTTTTGATTTCATGTTACCAATACTAGCTGGATACATTGCTATGAGTATAGGCGATAGACCAGCACTTGCAGTAGGTTTTGTAGGCGGTATGCTTGCTAATAAGGGTGGTTCAGGGTTCCTAGGTGCATTACTTGCAGGTTTTATTGCTGGATACTTAATAATAGGTTTAAAGAAGCTGTTTGAAAAACTTCCAAATAGCTTAGAAGGATTAAAACCAGTATTACTATATCCTTTCTTTGGTATATTACTTATAGGTGCAATAATAATATTTGTAATCAACCCACCAGTTGCAGCTCTAAATACTGGAATTACTAACTTCTTAAATAACATGGGAGAAAGTAGTAGAATATTACTTGGAGCACTTTTAGGAGGAATGATGGCCTTTGATATGGGAGGTCCTTTAAATAAGGCAGCTTATGTATTTGGAACTGCATCCTTAGCAAATGAGCAATTTGAATTTATGGCAGCAGTTATGGTTGGTGGTATGGTTCCTCCATTAGCAATAGCATTATGTACAACATTCTTTAAAAAGAAATTTACTAAAAAGGAAAGACAATCAGCAGTTACTAATTACGTAATGGGATTATCATTTATAACAGAAGGAGCAATACCTTTTGCAGCATCAGATCCACTAAGAGTAATACCTTCTTGTGTAATAGGTTCAGCAATAGCAGGAGCATTATCAATGTATTTCGGATGCCAACTTAGAGCACCACACGGGGGAATATTTGTATTACCAGTTATAAGCAATCCTCTTGGATACTTTATATCTCTAGTAGCTGGATCAGTAATAGGAATGGCGGTTTTAGCTATATTAAAGAAAAATAAATATGATTAATTAGAAAAATAGCCATAAGTTATTCTTGTGGCTATTTTTCTATAAAAAGAAAGAAAAGTCTAATAATTAAATAAAATCAGAGAAAATATCAGATAATTCTTATTATTTAATGGGTAGGCCTTTGATAAAAAAGTATATATGTAATATAATGTATTTATAGGAAATTTTAAAAAAAATTTTTATAGGAGTGTGGTAATTTATGAAGAGTTTAAAAGGAACTAAAACTGCTGAAAATTTAATGAAGTCTTTTGCGGGAGAATGTCAAGCAAGAACAAGATATACTTATTATGCTAGCGTAGCTAAAAAAGAAGGCTATGTTCAAATTTCAAACATATTCATGGAAACTGCTGAGCAAGAAAAGGAACATGCAAAGAGATTCTATAAATTCTTAAAGGATGAATTTGCTGGAGAAGAAATAGAAATAACTGCTGGATATCCAGTAGCATTATATGATGATACTGCTAGTAATTTAAAAGCAGCTGCAGCAGGTGAAAATGAAGAGTGGACTCAACTTTATCCAGAATTTGCAAGAGTTGCTAGAGAAGAAGGATTCCCAGGAATTGCTGTTGCTTATGAAAGAATAATAGAAGTAGAAAATATGCATGAAAGAAGATATAACAAATTACTTAAGAACGTAGAAGAAGGACAAGTATTCAAGAAAGATGAAGTAGTTCTATGGAAATGTGGAAATTGTGGATTTATATTTGAAGGAGCTGAAGCACCAGAAGTATGTCCAGCATGTTTACATCCAAAATCATACTTCGAAGTATTTTGTGAAAACTATTAATAGAATGTTATAGAGGCTGTTTGAACAGCCTCTTTTTTTATTAATAATTTGTAAAAAGATAGATATAAAAATAATATATTACATTTAATAATTTAATGTATAATTAACATATAAAGAAAACTGAGAGGGGAATATCATGTTTAATTCCTTAAATAAAAAAGTTAAATTTATATATATTTTTTTAGGCATAATAATAGTTATTATATGGTTCTTAACAGCAGTAAGTGTTTATATTACAAAAAGTTCTACAGATGGACCAATAAATAATGGTTATAAGAGCATAGATTCAATAAAAAGTATGATAAGTGCAGTAAATGATCAAGAAAAAGCTATACTTATTTATCTCCAAGGAGATAAAGAGAGGGCAGTGAATATATTTCATTCAAATGATGATGAATTTTATAAGTGGTTATATATTGCAAAAGGAAATATTACTGATGATGAAGAGGCCAAGTTATTAGAAAAAGTTAATTATGAATACATAGAATTTAGCAAACTATTTTCTTTAATACAAGATTATAGTAATGGAGAAAACTACAGTGAATTAGTAAAATTTTATAATGAAAAAATAGTATTACAAGTAGGCGTTGTAATTGATGATTTAAAAAGTTTAGAGAAATTAAATGAAGATATTATTTTAATAGAAAAAGATAATTTTCAAAGTAAAACAAAGGAGATTATATATTTAATTTCATTATTTTTCTTAGTTGTAGCTATTATATTTGGAATAACTTGTTTTGTTTTAATAAATAGATACTTTTATGCAATTAATTTATTAGTATATTCATTAAACGATACAATAATATTATTAGATAAAGATTATAGATTTAAATTTATTAATAAAAATGGAATGAAGTTATTTCAAATAAATGAAAGGGACTATAAAAGAAAATATTTTTTAGATTTAATTAATTTGCCTGAGATATATAATCTGATTCAAGAGTATGAAATTAGTAAAGAAAATAATAAAGTTATAGAAGTTATTTATAAAAATAAACGACTATTCCTTAAAATAGATATTTCTTCAAATAGAGAAGGAAAGAGAAAAAATAACCATATATTATTAGTTATTAAAGATACTACAGAGCTAATAGAATCAGAAGTGGCTAATAAAAATTTAATTTATACTATATCACACGAGTTAAAAACGCCATTAACTTCAATAATGATGGGTATAGGGCTTGTCAATAATGAAAATATTGGACAATTGAATTCAAAACAAAAGGATATAGTTGATACTATGGAAGAAGATATTCATAAGCTAAATGAATTAGTATCAGATTTATTAAAGGTATATGAGATACAATCAAATAAAAATAATTTAAATAAAAAAAGATATGATGTAAGTAAAATTATAATGGAATCTTTTTCTAATTTTGAATTGCAAGCAAAAGAGAAAAAGATAGCTTTAGATATGAATTTAAATACTAAGCTACCTTATGTAATGATAGATAATGAGAAAATAAAGTGGGTTTTAAATAATTTAATTTCTAATGCTATAAGGTATACTGAAAATGGTTTGGTAAAAATAACTGCTAGTTATGATAATGATAAGGTATTTATATCTGTTACAGATACTGGTAGAGGAATTCCAGAAGACTATTTAAACAAAATATTTGAAAGATTTGTTAGAGTTGAAGGCTTTGATATACCTCAAGAAAGCACAGGATTAGGACTAGCTATTGCTAAAGAAATAGTGGAAATGCATGGCGGAGAAATTTGGTGTGAAAGCAAGATAGGAGTAGGAAGTAAGTTTACATTTACTATACCATTAGTTAAAAATTAGAATTTAGGAGTTGAGGTAATGAAAAGAGTTCTAGTAATAGATGATACCAAGAATATTAGAAATTTATTAAGCACTTGTTTAGAAATAAGAGGATATAACGTAATTACAGCAGATAATGGAATAGAAGCTTTAAGATTTGTAAAAAATAAAGATATAGATATTAATTTAATATTTTTAGATATTAGAATGCCTGGTATAAGTGGTACAGAAATTCTAAAGAGCATAAAAGAAGAAAGAGAAAACTGCCCAGTTATAATAATGACTGCTTTTGCTACAGTTAAAAATGCAATTGAGTGTACAAAACTAGGAGCATTAGTTTATCTGCAAAAGCCATTCTCAACTGATAGGATAAATAGTGTTCTAGATGAGATTGAGGGTAAAATAGAAGATAACACTAAAAAAAATCAGGATAATAATTTATTAGATGAAGTAAAATTATTATTAAATAGTGAAGAAAATGCTATAGAAGCACATAGATTACTTAAAAAGGCTATTGGAATTGACCCATATAATAAAGATATTTATTTATTAATTAGTAAAGTAAATAAGATTTTAGGAAAAGAAGAAGAAGCAGAAAGATTTAAAAGAATTTATAAGCTTTTTTAATAAATAAGCTTTAATTATAGGAATGTTTTAATTTTTTAATAACTAAGATATAATAAATTAGTTAGAATTTTTATATAATTAGGAGGGCAGCAATTATGTTTTTAAATGAATTAAATAAAGAAGAAGCTATATGTTTTTTAAATTTAGTTTCAATTTTTACTAAAGTTGATAATAAATTTGCAAGAGAAGAACAGGTACTAGTTGATGAATATAAAGAAGAATTAGGAATAAATAGTGAAGAAATTATAACTATAGAATATGATGATATAATAAATAAACTAAGTAATTCATCAGAAAAGTCTAAGTTAATTATATACTTTGAATTAGTAGCATTAGCACTAGTTGATGGTGATTATGAGGATCAAGAAGTTGACTTTTTAGAAGAAATATCAAGTAAGTTTAAGGTATCAAGATCAAAAAGATTTGAAATAGCAAATTATTTTTATAATTTTACAGATTCATATAAGTCTACTACAGTAGATGTAGATAATAATATTGAGCTTTTAAGAGAACGAGCACAAGCAATTATAAATTAATAATAAAATATTTTATATAAATAAGGGAGTTAATAGCTCCCTTTATTTTTTAAAGATTTACAAATAGTTTACTTTTATGCCAAAGGAGATTTATTGAAAAAGTAAAATATATTATGTAAAATATATTTGGATTAAGGAAGTATATAAATAAGGGAGATAAAAATAAATTATGATAGTAATAATAATATTATTATTACTATCAGTATTTGCATCATTTAAACTAGCTGAAGAAAAAGGACAAAACAAATTTATATGGGCATTAGCAACTGCTTTAATTGGACCATTTGTTTTAGGAATTCAGTATTTAGTTACATGGTACAAATTTAAGAACTCAGTAATATAATCAATAGCTGTATTAAAGAGTACTTTTTAAGGACTTTTTAATACAGCTTTTTATTTAATATATTCTTTACAAAGAAATATAAAATGTGTATAACTATAAGAATATATGTTAAAACTGTGGAAAGTTATCCACAAAATGTGGACAACTATTAAAAACTGTTGAAAACTTTTAAAAAAGTATTGACACAATATATATGGATGGAATATATGTTTGTAACAATATGATGATTTTTGTTGACGATTAAAGGTATATGTTATATAAGGTAAAATAAGAAAAAAAGTAGATGTATGGATAAAAATATAGTTATGCACAGTTTGGACAAAATGTGGATAAAAACTGTGGATAATGTTACAATTATTATGAAAATATAGAGAAATACAGAGTTTTTTCAAAATAAGCTGTGGAAAACTTTATTCCTTTAAGTGAATAAGTTTAAAAATTTATGAGAAAAATGTAGAAATAATTAATAATTTAAGGGAGTAGAAATATGAAGTTTGATAAAAATATCCTTCAAGGGAAATTTATAAGTAGACCTAATAGATTTAATGCAAAAGTATTATTAAATGATGAAGAAATTGTAGTTCATGTTCCTAATACAGGAAGGTGTAGGGAAATATTGAAGGAAGGTACTAAGGTATTTCTAAGAGAAGAATTAAATCCAACTAGAAAGACTAAATATGATTTAATTGCAGCAATGAAAGATAATATATTGATTAATATTGATTCACAAATTCCAAATAAAGTAGTTTATGAAGCTTTACAAAATAAAAAAATTGAAAATTTAAATAATTATAGTAAAATAAACAGAGAAAAGACTTTTGGAAAAAGTAGATTTGATTTTATGTTATCCACAGAAGATAATGATATATATTACCTAGAAGTAAAGGGAGTTACTTTAGAGCACCAAGGCTATTGTAGATTCCCAGATGCACCTACAGAAAGAGGTGCTAGACATATAATGGAGCTTATTGAAGCAAAAAGAAAGGGATATGGGGCAGGTATATTATTTTTAATACAATTAAATAATGTTCATACATTTTCTCCAAATGATGAAACTGATATAGAGTTTGGTAGTGCCTTAAGATTAGCTAAAGAAAATGGTGTGGACATAATGGCTTATAATTGCATAGTGGATGAAAATATGATTGAAATTAACAAAGAAGTAAAAATAATATTGTAATTAATTTAGTTTTTACTAATAAGAGGTGGGATATGAAGTATAAGTTTTGCCCTATGTGTGGCAGAGGGTTAGAAGAGAAGTTTAGCTGGGATGAAGGTGGAGTTCCTTACTGTTCTCATGATGATATAATGTTTTTTGATACTCCTAAGCCATGTATAATGGTAGCAATAATAAAAGATGATGAAATATTATTATTAAAGCAAAGCTATATATACGAAAATTCAAAGGTATTATTATCAGGCTATGTTGGTAATAATGAAACTGCAGAAGAAGCTGTAAGTAGAGAAGTTAAAGAAGAAGCTGGCATAGATATTGATAATATAAGATATTTGGGTTCAGATTATGTAGTTGATAAAGAGATTTTAATGATAACATTTGTTGCAGATTTTGTTTCAGGAGAAATTAAGAAATCTACAGAGGTAGAAGGTATGGGATGGACAAAACTTTCTAAGGCTTTAGGAGAAATGAAAGAAGATCTTATAGGAACAAAAGTAGTTAAAAAGATCTTAGAATTAAGAAGTAACTGTGATACAATATAAATTAATAATAAGATGAGAGGCTGTTATACAGCCTCTTTTTATATTTCATTTCTGCATATTTTAAAACTTAAGATATTATTAGAATAAGTTACATCTGCTTTATCTATCATCATACCTATTAGGGTAAAGTCACCATTTTCTTCTGCATCGCTATCTAGGTTCCAATAATATTCTTCAATTTCATGTTGCCTATCAGTATTTAGTAAATTAATTAAGTTATCCAATTCAGATTGCTCCATAGTAATAATCTCTCCCCAAATGTCAATATCGGTTGTAGAATCATTTTTAGTAAATTTAACATTGATATTTTTGGCACCTAACTTATGTAAATAAGTCATTAGTTCATTAATAATTTTTAAGTTTCTCTCAAATTGGTATCTCATTCTATAACGCCTCCTTCTTAAAAATGTTTATTACTGGAATTAAAATCATGGCTACGAATCCTGCTGCTAAGCCATTGTTATATAAATTAAGTCCTCCATGGAGGTACCCTATATTAGTTACCATATTTACATGTAAAAATCCAGCTAATATACCAACTTTATATCCAAATTTACCTGCTACTGGAGCTAGAGCAGTAGAGAAAAGTATAGATAGAATTAATGAAGGTGAATTAATTGGATTAATATTAATGAAGGCTCCTAAAATTGCACCTATAATAATTGGAATAACGTTTACAGGGTGCTTACCAAAGGCTCCGAAGCCTACAATAGTAAATATTCCAGCAATAGTAGGTCCATTTAAATGGGATTGTAATGATAACACAAGTATTGTTGATAAAATACATAGTATCCCCATATTAAAGTAACATGTGTTTCCAAAAGAGATATAAAAATCACTAACTAATCTACCAGGTTGTTTTATCAAGGATAAGAAATCCTTGTTTAATGAAGAATTATTATAAATGCCAAGAACAATTAAATAGATAGATAAGATTAGTAATAGAATTACAAAAATAAAATTTGATTCTGTATTCCACAACATTCTAGATTCAAATTCTATTCCTAGTGCTCTTAAAATAGCCATTAGTAATGTAGCATAAATACCTGCAGAAAAACCAACATTATATAAATTGTATCCGTTATGAACTTTTATACAATGGGAAGAAATAGGTGCTAAAATGAATCCTGTTAGTATTCCTATTAAAAATCCTAATATTATCCCAATAGGTTTTGAAACGTTGTTTGTAAAACTTAGTTGACTTACAGTAGGGGCTAATGTAGTAGAAAGCATTGCAACTAAACTATAATTAAGAAATGGTTCTTTTTGATATCTAGAGTAAAGATAAACACCAATGATAATTGGCCAAATGTTAAATATGTTTTTTCCAAAGAATGCAAAACCACATATTAGCCAAAGGGACATAATAGTAGATCCATTTGGTTTAACACCAATAAATACTAAAATAGATAAGGCAAACAAGCTAGTTAAAGCCGAGTTAATAAGAGAAGCGCCAATTCCTCCAATTTCAACATAATCAGAAATTAATATATCTGGGCTAAGAATTATTTTTTTTAGTCCAGTTAATATTTCTGTTGGAGAATCTAGTATAAATGCAACCACAATAAAAAATAGATATATAGTTATTAAAACAATATATGGTGGATATAATTTGACCTTTTTTATATAAATCACCTCTTAGAAATTTTTAGTAGTTAGCAATAATTAAAATAATAGATGTTGATTCTTACTTAATAATTTTATAAAATAATCTAGTCAAATATATATTAATATGATTAAAAGGTAGTATAATATAATTATACGAAAAAAAATAATAAAGAGAAAGATAAAATAGGAGGAGTTTTATATGGATGGGAAAAAAATAAAACAGGTACCAGAGATAAAAGGCGCATTAAGAAGCCATGTAATAGAGGTTCCTTCCTGTATTAGAGAATGTAGTGGGATAAAAATATTTGGCAAAAGAATAAAATCTTTATTATTTACAACGGATGTAGCAATTATAAAAAATACAAATGCGGATGCTATAATTGCAGTATATCCTTTCACCCCTCAGCCTATTATAACTCAAGCTTTAGTTATGGCAGCAGATGTCCCTGTTTTTTGTGGAGTTGGAGGAGGAATTACTCAAGGAAAAAGAGTAGTTAATTTAGCTTTAGATGCAGAGTTTAAGGGTGCTATGGGTGTTGTTGTAAATGCCCCAACTTCTAATGAAATAATAAGGAATGTTAAAGAAATAATAGATATACCTGTAATAGTTACAATTGTGTCTGAATGTGAAAATATAGCAGAAAGAATAGAGGCAGGAGCTACTATATTAAATGTATCCGGAGGTAAGAATACTCCAAATATAGTTAGGAAAATAAGAGAGGAATTTCCTAATTTTCCGATAATAGCAACTGGTGGACCTACTAATGAAAGTATAATGAGAACTATAGAAGCAGGAGCAAATGCAATAACATATACACCACCACCATCAGGAGAAGTAATGGGAAACTTAATGGATAAATATAGAGGTGAAAATTAAAAAAATTCAATTCAATTGCATAAATATAGAATAACTATCAAAAAAAGTGTATAATAATAAATAGAATGAAAAAAGCCACTATGATTAACCATGGTGGCTTTATCATAATATTTTAAAATATATTGGAGGAAATATATGAAGTTTTTTGGGGCAAGCAAAATTGAAGAAAATGATTTAGTCATTGGAGGTATAAAGGCCAGTGATTTAGCTAAAGACTATGGGACACCACTTTACGTAATGGATGAACAACTTCTATTAGATAAATGCAGGGGCTATATTAGAGGTTTTAAAGTTAAAGAGAATAATAATAGAGTAGCTTTCGCGGGGAAGGCATTTTTAACAATTGAAATGTGTAAGCTAATTAATGAAGAGGGGTTATATTTAGATGTAGTTTCTGGGGGCGAATTGTATACTGCATATAAATCTGGTTTTCCAATGGAAAAAATATATTTTCATGGAAACAATAAAACCTTAGAAGAAATAAATCTTGGAATTAAATTAGGTGTAGGAAGATTTATTGTAGATAATATTGAAGAGATAGCTAGAATTAATGAAGTAGCAGAAAGCTATAATAAAAGGCAAGATATATATCTTAGATTAACACCAGGAATAGAAGCACATACTCATGATTATATAAAAACAGGGCAAATAGATTCAAAGTTTGGTTTTGCACCTGTAGGGAATATTATAATGGAGGCTGTAAAGAAATCATTGGAGTTAGATAATATTAATTTAGTTGGTCTTCATTGTCATATAGGTTCACAAATATTTGAGACTGAACCTTTTAAAGATGCAGCGGAAGTTATGTTAAAATATATATATGATATAAAACAAGAAACAGGTCATTATATAGAGGAACTAGATTTAGGAGGAGGCTTTGGAATCTATTATTCTGAAGGAGATGCTCCGAAAAAAATAGAAGATTACTGTAAGGTTATATTAGATACTGTTGAAAAGGTTTGTTATGACTTAGAAATTAAGAAACCTATATTAACAATAGAACCAGGTAGATCAATTGTTGCCAATGCTGGTACTACCTTATATACTGTAGGAACTATTAAAGACATACCGGGGATTAGAAAATATTTATCAGTAGATGGTGGAATGACGGATAATATTAGGCCAGCATTATATGGTGCGAAGTATGAGGCTTTAATTGCTAATAAGGCATTAGCACCAATGGATGATAAGGTTACGATAGCAGGCAAGTGCTGTGAATCTGGAGATATATTAATTAATGATATAGAAATTCAAAAAGCAGAAATTGGAGATATATTAGCTGTTTTATCTACAGGTGCTTATGGATTTTCAATGGCAAGTGGATATAACAAAATAGCTAGACCAGCAGTTGTTTTTGTAAGAAATGGTGAAGCAAGAGTGGTTGTAAAGAGACAAAGTTACGAAGATTTAATTAAAGAAGAATTACAATAGTATAAAGGGGCTGTTTTTACAGCCTCTATTTTAGCACATTGTATGCTATTTAAAATTGTAATAATATGATATACTAAAATATAATATAAAGTATAGGGAGAGGTGATTAAAAGTAATACTATGGAGAAAAAAGAGTATGTAATTGACAGAATAGAAGATGGATATTTCGTATTAGAAGGTTTAGAAGGAAATATATTTAATGTAGAAAAGAAGTATATAGCCGATGATGCAAAAGAAGGAGATATACTTTATAAAAAAGATGATTTTTACTATATAGATAATGAAGCTACAAAATTAAGAAAAGAAGAAATAGATAAATTAATGAAAGGATTATGGGAAGAATGACAGAAAATAATATCGAAAAGAAAGAAAAGGGAAAAAGTTCAATAAAAAATTTCATTTATGAGTGGGGAATTCCAGTAATTTCAGCATTTATTATTGCTTTTCTTATTAATAAGTTTTTATTATTTAAAGTTTTAATTCCATCTGAATCTATGGTACCAACTTTAAATGTAGGCGATAGATTATTTGTGACAAGAATTTATAATTTAGATAAATTAAATAGAGGAGATATAGTAGTTTTTTATTCAGAAGAACTTCAAGAGGATTTAATTAAAAGATTAATTGGATTACCTGGAGATAAAATAGAAATAGAAAGCGGAATTGTTTCTGTAAATGGTGAAGTATTAGAAGAAGATTATATAGGTACGAAGGATAATATTAATGGAGTATATGAAGTTCCAGAAGGAAAGTACTTCTTTTTAGGAGATAATAGATTATATTCCAAGGATTCTAGATACTGGATTAATCCTTATATTGACGGCAAAGATATTACTGGGAAAGCACAAGTTAAGGTATATCCACTAGATCAAATAGGAAAAGTAAAATAGTTTTTGAAAGGAAAGAATATGGATAATAAGAATACTGAAGAAAATAATAACAATAATAATAAAAAGCAGCATACCATAATATATGCAGTTTTAGCATTTTTATTTTTATATGGATTTTCTGCAACTAAGAGTTTCATGACAACAGATCAAATAAGTTATAACAAATTTCTAAATATGTTAGAGAATAAGCAAGTTGAAGAGGTAGTTATTTCATCAAGTGAAATAAAAATATTACCTAAAGAAAATGAAGAAGAAACTTCAAAAAGAAAAATATTATATACTGGTAACGTAAATGATCCAGATTTAGTAAGTTTATTAAATGAAGCAGGAGTAGAGTATAGTGCAGAAACTATAAAGGATAACTTTTTTGCAGATTTTATATTTAGCTGGGTAATTATGCCTATAATACTTTTTGGGGTTTTTAGATTTTTAGCTGGAAGAATAGGTAAGAAAATGGGTGCTGGTCCTATGATGGGATTAGGCAAAAGTAATGCTAAGGTATATAAAGAAAATGATATAAAAGTAACTTTTGATGATGTAGCAGGCCAAGATGAAGCCAAGGAATCACTAAAAGAAATAATAGATTACTTAAATAATGCAGCTAAATATACAGATATTGGAGCAAAGCTACCAAAAGGAGCTCTTTTAGTTGGACCTCCAGGAACAGGAAAAACATTGCTAGCAAAAGCAGTAGCTGGAGAGGCGAATGTACCATTTTTATCAATATCTGGCTCAAATTTTGTTGAGATGTTTGCAGGAATGGGAGCAGCTAAAGTTAGGGATTTATTCCAAGAAGCAGAGAAAAATGCTCCATGTATAATATTTATAGATGAAATAGATTCAATTGGTAAGAGTAGAGATTCTCAACTTCAAACTAATGATGAAAGAGAACAAACATTAAATCAATTGTTAACACAAATGGATGGATTTGATTCTACTAAAGCAATAGTAGTTTTAGCTGCCACAAATAGACCTGAAATATTAGATAAGGCATTATTAAGACCAGGAAGATTTGATAGAAGAGTTATAGTTGATAGACCTGATCTTAAAGGAAGAATAGATATTTTAAAAGTTCACTCTAAGGGTGTTAAACTTGGTGATGATGTAGATTTAGAGGAAATTGCTAAAAGTACTCCAGGAGCTGTAGGAGCAGATTTAGCAAACATAGTAAATGAAGGTGCATTAGCAGCAGTTAAACATGATAGAGAGTATGTAATGCAAGAAGATTTAAGAGAAGCTGTTGAAGTTATTATAGCTGGTAAGGAGAAAAAAGATAGAATTTTATCTCCAATGGAAAAGAGAGTAGTAGCTTTCCATGAAGTAGGCCACGCTTTAGTAGCAGCTCTTTTAGAAAATACAGACCCAGTACATAAGATTACTATAGTTCCAAGAACCATGGGAGCTTTAGGATATACAATGCAATTACCAGAGGAAGAAAAATACCTTGTTTCTAAAGAAGAGTTAACAAATCAAATTATGGTTATGCTAGGTGGTAGATCTGCAGAAGAAGAGGTATTTAATTTAGTTTCTACTGGAGCATCTAATGATATTGAAAGAGCTACTAAAACAGCAAGAAGTATGGTAACTATTTATGGAATGACTGAAAAATTTGATATGATGGCTTTAGAGTCTCCACAAAATAGATATTTAGATGGAAGAGCTGTTAGAGAATGTAGTGAAGAAACATCAACTTTAATTGATCAGGAAGTATTAGATATCATAAGAACTTGTCATAAAAATACTAGACAGATATTAAATGAAAATAGAGATTTACTAGATAGAATTTCTGAATATCTATTAGAAAAGGAAACAATATTTGGTGATGAGTTCATGAACTTTGTTTATGAAAAATATCCGGAATTAAAGAAAAAGAAAGAAAAAAAGGATAGAGATAAGGCAGCTAATAAATCATCAGCTGATATATTAGTAGATGATAATACAGATATTCTTTAGAAGAATATTAAAATCAAGTTGATTTAAAGCAAACTGAAGTTTAAAATAATAAAAGTTGGTTAGTTTAATGGAAGAGTGTGCAAATTTTTTTGTTACACTCTTTCTTAGTAAAAAGTCAAAGGGGGAAATACTCTTGGATAAAATTGAATTCTTAAGAGAAGAAGAAAACCTAAAAAAAACATTAAACATTCTTAATGATGAGACATTAAATTATATAGAAAAAAGAAAAGCTATTTCTGAATATATACTTGATTATAGAAAGAAGTATATTGAAGAATACAGAGATGATGAAGATAAATTAATAGAATATTTCGATCATGAAAGATATATAAAAGAGGAAAGTTATAAGGCTATAGATAGAAAGTTATCTGAATTTGTTAAGCTAAAGGAATCACCTTATTTCGGAAAGATTAATTTCATTGATGATGGCTTTAATGAAGAATTATATATTGGAAGGTATGGATTAACACCAGAAGGAACTTATGATCCTGTAATTGTAGATTGGAGGGCTCCAGTTGCATCTTTATTTTATAAGGGAATGTTAGGAGAGACTAGCTATTCTAGCCCCCAAGGGGAAGTACCTGTAGATATATTAGGCAGAAGGCAGCTTATGGTTAAAAAAGCTAAATTAGAAGGGTATTTTGATTCTGATATTAATATACAGGATGAAATATTACAAATGGTGCTATCTTCTAATTCTGGGGAAAAGCTTAAAGATATAGTAAATACAATCCAAAAGGAACAAGATGAAATAATAAGAGCAGATAGAAATAAAGTTGTTGTAGTTAATGGGGTAGCGGGATCTGGTAAAACTACAATAGCTCTTCATAGAGTAGCATACCTTTTATATAATTATAGACAGCAATTAACTGATAAAGTATTAATTCTTGGACCAAATGATGTATTTATGGATTATATATCAGAAGTTTTACCTAATTTAGGTGAAACTGCAGTTAAGAATGAAACCTTCTTATCATTTGCATATAAGGAAATAGGTTTAAATGAAGAGGTTAAAGATATAACTTCTTATTTAGAAGCAGTTCTAAAGGGAAATGAAGAAGTAATTAATGAAATAAAATATAAGTCATCTAAGGACTTTATTGATTTATTAGACAAAAAGATAATGGAAATAGAGGAGAGCTATTTGAAAATACAACCAGTTATCTTTTTGAATGAAGAAATAGTATCAGTAGAAGAAATAAATGAATTATTTGAAAAACATTATAAATATATGCCTATCTTTAGAAGAAGTCAAAAAGTTAAAAGAATTTTATTTTCTAAGATTAAAGATAAAAGAGATGAAAAGGTTAGAGAAATTAACATAAATTCTAAAGAAGAAAAGACAAAATTATCAGCAGATGAACTAGCTATTGAAGAAAATAATATAGAATTTAGAAGAAAAATTGCAATAAGAGATGTAGTTAGAGAAGTTATGAAATCTAAGGCAGAGATAGAAGCTTGGATTGATAACGAAGAAGTTGTTAATATCTATAAGAACTTTATGAACACTGAAAAGTTATCATATTTAGATTTAGCTGGGATTTTATATTTAATGATAAAATTAGATGGTAAAAAAGCAGATTATGAAGTTAAACACATCGTTATTGATGAAGCACAAGATTATAATATGCTTCAATTTATAGTTCTTAAGGAGTTAACAGGTTGTAGAAGTTATACAATAGTAGGTGATTCAAATCAAAGATTAGTTAAGGCTGAAGAAGTACCTGCAATGTTAAGATTAAAAGATATTTTTGGTGGATTCTTTAATCTATATCAATTAAATAAAAGTTATAGATCTACTTATCAAATTATGGAATATGCTAATAAGTTCTTAGAGGAAGATATTGTAGTACCTTTTGTTAGAAAAGGAGAATTTAATGTTTTAGAAACTACAGTTCCAAAAGGAGATACTGAAGATTTAATAGAAGTTATAGTAAATCTTTTAGAAGATTATCAAGAAGAAAAATATGAAAATGTAGCTATAATAACTAAGGATAAGGAAGAAGTAAATATTATTTCACCAGAGCTTAAAAAGCGTACTAATATTTTGTCCTTTAATAAATCTGATATAGTTTATAGAGGGGGAAGGGTTCTTGTTCCTTCTTATTATGCTAAGGGATTAGAATTTGATGCTGTAATATTAGTTGATTTTGATGAAAATACTGATAATTTAATTAAATATATAATGAGTACAAGAGCATTGCATAGATTATCAGTAGTAAAAATAAGATAACAATTAGTATTGCTTTAGAATTTAGAGTATATTATTAATACAAATATTTTAATAAAGAACTACCAATAGTTTATATTTATTTACTAATTGGATAGTTCTTTATTTTTTATAAACTTCTTTCCTTAATGATTAAATAAAATATTCATTATATTCTAGACATTTGGAATTTGCCAAGGTAACAAGGAGTATAAAATATATTCATCTATATTGTAAAAATTCACAATATATCTATGTATTTATTAGGCATTATTTAGGAAAGTAGAATTAAAGGTTAAATAAAATTGAAATTAGATTGAAAGATAATATAATTAAATCATGAGATTTATGTAAACGGTATAGGGGGGGATGAAAATGGATTGTTTTTATGAACAATTTCAGACAAAGGACTATCGTAGAATAGAAAATACTATGAATATTCTATCAAAGGGATCTCTGGCTATAGCAATAGTATTAATAGCAATGCTTAATATAATAGGAGCTATATTTTTTGCATTAGTATACTTTATAATTTTTATATTATCTAGAAAGGTGATAGTAGAGTATGAATATGAGCTAACAGGAAATGAACTTTCAATTTATAAAATTATGAATAAAAGTAAAAGGAAAGAAATTGGTAGCTTTAATATAAGAGAAATATCTAGTGTAAAAACTTTGGACAAGCTAAGCAATAATACTAAAATCATAAAAGCTTATTTAGAGGAATCAGGAATTAAATCAAAGGTCTATATTGTTAATACCTCTAAAGGTACTACAGGATTTCAATTAGCAATGGATGACAAATTAATAGAGTTTATAAAAAGAGTTAACCCATTAGTATTTTATTAATATATTTGGAGGAGAGAAATATGGCAGGTTTAAAATTAAAAGGTATTCAAAAGGTATATGAAAATGGATTTGAAGCAGTTAAGGATTTCAATTTAGATATTGAAGACAGAGAATTTATTGTTTTCGTTGGACCATCAGGATGTGGTAAATCAACAACTTTAAGAATGATAGCAGGATTAGAAGAAATATCAAGTGGGGAATTATATATTGATGATAAATTAGTCAATGATGTTGCTCCTAAAGATAGAGATATAGCTATGGTTTTCCAAAACTATGCATTATATCCACATATGACTGTATATGAAAATATGGCATTTGGATTAAAACTTAGAAAAATGCCAAAAGCTGAAATAGAAAAAAAGGTTAGAGATGCAGCTAAGATATTAGACATCGAGCATTTATTAGATAGAAAGCCAAAGGCATTATCAGGTGGACAAAGACAAAGAGTTGCTATGGGAAGAGCTATAGTTAGAAGTCCAAAGGTATTCTTAATGGATGAACCTTTATCAAATCTTGATGCTAAATTAAGAGTTCAAATGAGAATAGAAATATCAAAATTATATAATGAATTAAACACAACATTTATATATGTTACACATGACCAAACAGAAGCAATGACTTTAGGAACTAGAATAGTAGTTATGCAAGATGGAGTTATTCAACAAGTTGCATCACCTACTGAAATATATAATAATCCAGCTAACCTTTTCGTTGCAGGATTTATTGGAAGCCCTCAAATGAACATGACATATGGACAAACTTCTGTTGAAAATGGAAGACAATATGTTAAAGTATTTGATAAGTTAATGGAAATTCCAGCAGATAAGGCTAAGACTATAAAGGAAAAGAATGCAGAAAATATAGATGTAATAGTTGGAGTAAGACCAGAAAACATATATCACACTAAGGAAGAATTAGCAAAACCAGGAGTTGTTACTTTCAATGGAGTAGTTGACTTAATGGAAAACTTAGGTGCTGAAATATATATTCACATTAAAAAAGATGGAGCAAACTTTATCATTAAATCAAGAACAGTTGCAGCTTACAAGATTGGTGATCCAATTGAATTCGGATTTGATGCTAATAAGATTCATATATTCGATAAAGAAGAACAAAACACAATATTCTAGGAAAAAATGAAATAATTAAAAAATGAAAAAATTAGTGAGGAAACTCCTTGGAGAGTTTCTAAAATAAATATAATATTAGAATGGAGCTGTAAGAACAGCTCCATTTTTTTATTTAGCATTTATAGTATTTCTATTTTTTAGTTGAAGTATAGTTAGATTCTGTTTTATCCCAGTTAACTACATGCCACCAATTATCTATATAATCTCCACGTCTATTTTGATACTTTAAGTAATATGCATGCTCCCACACATCTATACCTAAGATTGGAGTTAATCCTTGAGATATTGGCGAGTCTTGATTAGAAGTAGAAATTATAGAAAGTTTTCCGTCTTTATCAACAACAAGCCAAGCCCATCCAGAGCCAAATCTTCCTAAAGCAGCATCTTTAAATTTACTTTTAAAGTTATCAAAGGAACCAAAATCTTTATTAATAGCTTTTAATAATTCTCCTTTTGGTGTCATATCCTTTTCAGGGGACATAATTGACCAAAAGAAGTCATGATTATAAACTCCACCTGCATTATTCTTAACAGTTTCTCTAATATCTTCTGGTACTGAATTTAAATCTTTTAATAGTCCATCTAATCCCTTCTTATATAATTCAGGGTATTTAGAAATTGCTTTATTTAAATTATCTAAATAGGCCTTTTCATGCTTATCATGATGTAACATCATTGTTTCCTTATCTATATAAGGTTCTAAGGCATCATAAGCATAAGGTAAAGGCTTAAGTTCAAATTGTGAATCACTTAAATTATTACTTTTTACAGTAAGAGCAGGTAATAAAATAATACAAATGACAATGGATAAAGTTGATAACAATAGAATTGTATATTTTTTCTTCAAATTAAACACCTCCTTTCTTTAGTATTTACAATGGAAAGGAATTTTATAAAATAATTGTTTAAATGATATAATAAATATACAATTATATTAATTTGGAGGAATTATGGAAAAAGAAGTGATTGAAGATTTTATAAAAGAGAACTTAATAAGCATAGTATATTTTAGTGGTGTAACTTGTGGAGCTTGTGATGCTATAAGGGACAAGGTTTTTCATATAATTAAAGATTATAAAGAAGTTGAATTTATGGAAATTAATGCAATAGAGAATAGAAAAATAGCTGCTTCCTATGATATTTTTTCATTACCTATATTACTTTTATTTGTTAATGGTAAAGAATCCTTACGAGTAGGAAGAAATATTGATTTATTAGATTTTAAGAATTCAATAGATAGATATTATAATTTAATTTTTTAAGAATTCATTAAGATATTAATATCAGATTTGTAATTTGATGGTTAAGAAATAAATATAAATAATTAATAGAAGATCAAAACAATATAAGAGGTTGTAATTACAGCCTCTTATTTCTATTTAAAAATAAATTAATCTTCTTCATTTAGCAAATCATCAATACCTATTAAGGTTTCATCAGAATTTTCATTAAGAGTACTATTATTCTTATGATTAAGTTGGTTTAAAGCTTGATAAATCTTTTCAAATATATAGTTCTCAATTCTTTTTGTTTTATAGTATTTACTAAAAATAATAAATCCCCATATTCCTATAATAGTAAAGGCTACCATAAATAAAGTACCTATACCATAAAAGACTATTTGAAAAATCTGTACTGCTAAATCCATATTAGTATTCCTCCAAAATTTATATAAAGATATTATAACATATGGAAAAGTAAAATTTGTATGTTTATATAAATAATAATATTTTTGATTAGTTAAGCCTTGATATGGATATAATTCTAAAAGATACTAATCAAAAGGAGAAGTATATATGAAGAAATTAATAATAACACTTATATCATCAGCGTTAGTTGTTAGCTTTTTAATAGGTTTTATAGATATTTCCACTCCACAAACTGAAAATAGTAACAATGAAGTTATATATTCAGTTGCACAAATTCCAACAGATTTTAAAGCAGTGGGAAGTTTAAACAAAAGAGCTCAGGATATAATCACAGCAACTAGCAGGGGATTAGTAGAATTAAATGAAAATAATGAAATTAAACCTTCTTTAGCAGAAAGTGTTGAAGTAAGGGATGATGGACTGGAATATGATTTTAAAATAAGAAGTGATGTATTTTGGAGTGATGGAAGAAGAATAACTCCAGAAGATATTGCTATGTTTTTTAGAGAAATACTAACAGAAGAAAATGAGGAGAATATAGCAGCTTTATTAAATGTGTATGGTGCTGAAAGATTTAGAGGGGGAGAAGGCTCCTTTGCTAGAGATGTAGGTATAAGCTTTAATGAAGATAATATAACTTTTAGGTTAAACTCCAGGGATGATAAATTTATTGAAGAGCTTACTATGCCGCAGTATAGAGTTAGAAAAGATGTTTTACTTTGGGAGAGTATAAAAAATAATTATAATAATTTAATTTATTCAGGTTATTATAGCATCGAAGCAGTTAGTATGTCTGAATTAAGCCTTAAAAAAAACAATACTACTAATTTAAACATAGCCAATAAAATAAAAATTATTCCTTATGAAGAAGAAGAGGTAGCTATGGCTTCTTTTGAAATAGGTAAAAGAGATATAGTTATTAATCCACCTAAGAGCCAATTAAGTAGATTGAATTCAGAAGGAAGGTTGATTAATTTAAAATCAAATAGAGCTATGTATTTGGCTTTTAACCCTAAGGATGATACTTTACAGTTAGGGGATAGAAAAGAAGTATATAATTTGATTAATAAGGCTTTTCAAGAGTATCAGATAAATAACAGCATGTATATTGAATTAGCTGATGGAAGCTATTTTAGAGATGATAAAGAAGATTTAGAGAAGCTTCAAGCAAGGAAGGTAATGAGTAGAGAAACTTCAGAAGAAGGCATTAGTATTAAGTCTGTGCATATGATAGCAGAAGAAAGTAGTGAAAGTAAGGAAATATGTGATTTTTTAGTTTCATGGTTCGAAAACAACTCTGATACTAATTTAATTTATGATTTAGTCACTAAGGAAGAATTAAATTCCATCGATAAAGGAAATTACTATAACTTTGCATTAATTCAAGGAGACTTAATATTCTCTAACGATACATCAATATACAATAATTTAGTAAATTTTTTAGATAGTAATAATAAGGAGAAGTTTTTGCTTGCTAAAACAGATGGAGATAGAGAAAATATATTTATAAATATTGAAGAAGAGTTGTTTAATAATTACACTATTTTACCATTGATTTTTTATAATGATAATATTGCTATAAACAAGAAAATTAAGAATTTAGTGCTAGACGGTAATGGTAACATTAATTTTAATAAAATAGAAAAATAATAAGACTGAGAATTTCTCAGTCCTATTATTTTATAGCTTTATCATCTAAAGCTTTTTCTTTAACATCATTATCTTATTCTCTAACATCATTACTTTCATCATCAATTATTTCATCATCTACTTCCAAGTCATTATCATCAACAGAATCTTCATCAGTTACTCTATAATTTGATGAATTAGATAATAAGTTTGTTTCTAACATAAAATCATTAATAAATAAGAATATTATTAAATTATAGATATAAAGATTTTTATAACTATCAAAAGATGAATTAGAGGAACTAAATGAATCTTTCTTTTTTGAATAAGTAATATTTTTCTTAAAGATTGGTGCCACCCCTAAATTTGATGGCGATTGGGTGTTAGACATCTTAAAAAAGCTTTCATCTATCATATCGGAAGAGTTAAAGGTTAAACCTCTATATCTTTCGGCATCATCTAAAGTAGGTGCATCTGGCCAGGAAGTTACTATTCCTGAAGTAATAAATAATTTTCTATATAATTGAGAAAGCATATTTTTATATTCGGCTTCTCTATTATCTTCCTTAGAATACATAAATAATGCTAAGAAGTAAAAGGTGATGTCAAAACAACTATATTTTAAATCCTTTTTACTTGATAGTTTTAAGAAAATATTCTTCTCATCATCATATAGTGATAGTAATTTATTTATTATATCTTTGGCTTTTTCATTAAAGGTAATCATTTGAGTATGTTTAAAGGATAGCATTAAGTTTATTGCAAATAATGAAGTGAAATCTAGTGAGTCAACATAATAGTCCTTTTCATCAAATTTATTAATTAAGAAATCTGTAAGATCAATAATTAATATTTTAGCATCATTATTTTTTGAATTACTGTAGAACATATTAATAGCAGTTAGTATTTTACATATTTCTTCAAATGAGCATTCATATATTTTTTCTTTGAATTCAATAAGTGTATTTAGTATTTCCATTGAAAAGTTATTATAATCTAATGAAAGTTTATCTTCAGGGTATAATATTGAATATAGGTTGTAAGCAAACATCATAAAAGCTTGGTCAGAGAATTTAAATTTATTATTTTTTTCTACAAGATTATAACCTTTATGATTACTTTCAGATAAGTTCTTTTTCTCAGTAAAAACACCTTCATTATTTCTGAGATTAATTGAATAAAATTCAAGTTGTCTTTTGGAAAGCTTTTTATATACCTTAGAATAGGCATATAATTTTTCATCTACATCTTTAAATCTTGAATAATAAGTAGATAAATTAAGTATACTTGTAGTCAATAGTGCATTAGTTGTTGGGCAAAGCTCCTTTTTAAATGATTCTTCATCAAACCCATTGTAATTCTTGCTATGAATATAGTTTGGAGATGCTTTTCTATATATACATAGTAGTGGAGAAAAATTGGTAGATGTGGTAATATCAATAGAGGATGATAATTTTTTATAATTTTTAGTAGAATCAACTAATCCACATTTTGACTCTAGTACTAAAGTCCTTATGGCCTCTTTTGATAAATGAAAAAGTTGGCCGTTAATTTCTTTATAAGATAATTTATTCATTCTAAAATATGGTCCTATATATCGCAAATTCTTCACCTCTTCATTAATCCTCATATTAATAATATGAGTTTAAAGTTAAAATAGTGCATAAAATTTTATAGTATTAAGAAATGGAGGTAATAACATGAGAATAGATGGAAGAAAAAATGATCAAGTGAGATCAACTAAAATTACTAGGGGATACACAAAATATGCAGAAGGGTCTGTATTAATAGAAGTTGGTGATACAAAGGTAATTTGTACAGCTTCTATAGAAGATAAAGTACCACCTTTTTTAAAGGGCCAAGGTGAAGGGTGGATAACTGCTGAATATAATATGTTACCAAGATCTACTGGAACAAGAAAGGTAAGAGACATAGCTAGACTAAAGATAGATGGTAGAACTATGGAGATTCAAAGGTTAATAGGAAGAGCATTAAGATCTGTTATGGATTTAAAAGCACTTGGTGAAAAAACCATTTGGATAGATTGTGATGTAATACAAGCAGATGGAGGTACAAGAACTACTTCTATTACTGGTGCCTTTGTAGCGTTAGTAGATGCAGTAAATAAGCTTCATAAAGAAAAACCTTTTGAAGTTTACCCAATAAGAAAATTTGTAAGTGCAACAAGTGTAGGAATTCTAAACGAAGAAAAAATACTAGACTTATGTTATGAAGAAGACTCTAATGCTAAAGTAGATATGAATGTAATAGCTACAGATGAAGGAGAGTTTATAGAAATTCAAGGTACAGGTGAAGAATCTCCATTTAGTAGAAATGAATTAAATGAATTACTAGACTTAGCTCAAAAAGGTATTAAGCAAATGGTTCAAATCCAAAAGGATGCATTAAAAATGGATGCACTATGGATAGGGACTGGAGGAAAATAGTTTATGAAAAAGTTAGTTATTGCTAGTAATAATTCAGGTAAGATAAAAGAGATAAAAAGAATATTAAGCGATATAGATATTGAGGTTTTATCTCTAAAGGATATGGGATTAAACATAGATGTTGAAGAAGATGGACTTACTTTTGAAGAAAATGCAAAAAAGAAAAGCACAGAAATATATAAGGAATTAATTAATAAAGGTGAAAGTGATTTTATAATTATGTCAGATGATTCTGGCTTAGAAGTCGAATACTTAAATGGTGATCCTGGAGTTTTTTCAGCAAGATATGCTGGGGAGCATGGCAATGATAAAAAAAATAATGAAAAACTTCTTTTAAATTTAGAAGGAGTTGATTATAAAAATAGAAAGGCAAGATTTGTTTGCCAATTAGCAATTATAAATGATAATAATGAATATAGAAGTGTTAAAGGAATAGTTGAAGGTTATATATTAGATAAGGCAAAAGGTGATGGAGGATTTGGATATGATCCATTATTCTTTTATGAGCCGTTAAATAGAAGCTTTGCTGAACTTACTATGGAAGAGAAAAATAAGATATCACACAGAGGCAATGCACTTCAAAATGCTAGAAAAATAATTGAGGAATTATTATAGGAGGGAAAAATGAAAATTGCTGTTATAAGTGATTCACATTATGAAGCTTCTAATATAAATGCAGTAAAAAAATATCTTAGGGACGTAGATATTTTAATACATTGTGGAGATGGAGCTCCAGACACTAAAATTTTAGATAGGGACTTTAGTGGAGAAATATATGCCGTTAGAGGAAATTGTGATATGAGCAATGAATATCCAGCTGAGAGAATAATAGATGTTATGGGAGTAAAAATATTCATAACTCATGGCAATATGTATAATGTAAAATATGAATATAACACTATATTCTACAAGGGAAAAGCTGTTGGAGCTGATATAGTGCTTTTTGGTCATTCACATAAGGCTCTAATAAGTAATTATGATGGAATTACTATAATGAACCCTGGAAGTATAACTTTTCCTTACGGAAGCACAAAGAGAACAATGGGATTTATAGAAATAGATAGTGACAAAAGGCCTGATTTATACATTCGGGAAATATAGTTTTTAGGCTAAGCAATCCGTTACATTGTTGTATAGTTCTTAGGTTTTATGTAATAAATAGATATTTATTATAATTTTATTTAAAAAAAGCTATTGACGGATTGCTATTCCTATTGTAGAATAAACATTGTCGCTGAGAGATATTAGGTATCGGGGTGTGGCGCAGATGGGAGCGCGCGTGGTTTGGGACCATGAGGTCGCAGGTTC
>NZ_JABUTB010000025.1:0-10190 GCF_021443865.1 Clostridium sp. | reverse complement strand
GGGAGCGCGCGTGGTTTGGGACCATGAGGTCGCAGGTTCAATCCCTGTCACCCCGACCACAAAAAATCCTCTCAATTCTGAGAGGATTTTTTTAATTTGATTGTAATTTTAACTTTCTAAAATAACTTTCACTCATAATTATTTACAGTCTATATAATCATGAAATTCTTGAAATTTATCATCAAATCCAATAGATTTACAAGAATTTAATACTATTGGAATTATAGAAATATAAATACACAATAATAATATCCACATAAATCATATCCCCTTTAATATTTCTATTTAAAATTATTATATTAAAAAGTTCTTATAATATCTATGTTTTTTTAAAAATTTTTATTTGGAGGTACTATAATTGAATAACATTAAAGCAGCAATATTTGATTTAGATGGAACATTAATAGATTCTATGGGGCTATGGGCTCAAATTGATAGAGAATATCTAGATTCTTTTGGTTATACAGTACCTGAGAATCTTCAAGAAGAAATTACTCATCTTACCTTTACTGAAACAGCAATTTATTTTAAAAACAAATTTAAAATAAATGATAAAATAGATGATATAATTTCAACTTGGAATACAATGGCTTTAAATCATTATTCGCATAATATTAAATTAAAAGATAATGTAATTCCTTTTTTAGATAAACTAAAAAATAATGGCATAAAAATAGCTTTAGCTACAAGCAACTCCATACCGTTACTTGAAGCTACACTAAAAAATAATGGAATTTATCACTACTTTGATGCTATTAGTACTACAGAAGAAGTAAAAAAATCAAAGGATAACCCTGATGTATATTTACTGACTGCTGAGAAACTTAATGTAGATCCAAAAGAGTGTTTAGTATTTGAAGATATAGTACAAGCTGTAAAGGGTGCTAAATTAGCAGGAATGACAGTTTACGCAGTACATGATAAAAGTGCAGAAAATCAAAAGACTGAATTACTAACTTTAGCTGATAAATATGTTTATAATTTTGGAGAACTCCTATAAAAAAGGCATGAAATTAAAATTTCATGCCTTTTTTATATTATGCTCTAGTCACTCCATATTTAGCTTCTAATTCTTTAACTACATCTAAGTACTTTCTTTGTTGAGCTTCTTGAAGTAATTTATTTACAATTTGACTCTTAATTTCATCAAAACTAGCTTCTTTTCCTTCATTTTTATCTTCTACTTTTATTAAGTGATATCCAAATTGAGTTTGAACTGGTTCACTAATTACGTTTAAATCTAAATTGAATGCAGCTTCTTCAAATTCTGGAACCATCATTCCTCTACCAAATGATCCTAAGTTTCCACCTTCTTCTTTAGATGGACAAGTTGAATATTTTACTGCTGCTTCTTCAAAAGTTAATTTGTTTTCATCTAATTCCTTCTTAATTTGCTCACATAATTCCTTATCATCAACTAAAATATGTTTAGCTGTAACAGTAGGAGGTTGAGTAAATAAGTTTTTATTATCGTTATAATAATTTAAAGCATCTTCATCTGTAACTGTTACTTCTAATAATAATTTATTTAAAGTTAATTGAGTTAAAATGTCCTTTTGAGCTTGCTTAACATTATCTTCATATTCTTCAGTTTCATCTAATTTTAATTCTTTTCCTAGAAGATTTAATAATTCAAATGATACTATTTGTTCTAATAATTGTTTCTTTGATTCCTCAGTATTGAAATATGCTCTTTTATCTTCTGGATATCTTGCTATTATATTTTGTAAATCTGATTCCTTAATTTCGTTACCAGCAATAGTTGCTAAAACCTTATTTTCCATTATATATTCTCCTTTTATTTTAATTTTATTGACATCATTAATTATAACAGAGTTTATATATAAATATTATAATTTTTTAAATAAATCCAATTAATTCATTCTAATTATAGCTTCTTGATAATAATCATTATTAGTAATATAATATACTTAACATAAGGAGGTATTAAAATGGAAATAGGAATGTTAGCTCCAGATTTTACTTTAATGGGATCTGATGGGAAAGAGCATAAATTAAAAGATTATAGAGGAAAAAAAGTAATATTATACTTTTATCCTAAGGATAATACTCCTGGATGCACTACAGAAGCTTGTGATTTCAGAGATAATATAGATCAAATAAGCGAATTAAATGCAGTAGTTCTTGGAGTAAGCAAAGATAACTTAAATTCACATAGTAAATTTATTGAAAAGTTTAATTTACCATTCGTACTTTTAAGTGATGAAGATAAAGTTGTATGTGATTTATATGATGTAATTAAAGAAAAGAATATGTATGGTAAGAAAGTTTTAGGTATAGAAAGAAGTACTTTTATAATTGATGAAAATGGTAAACTTATAAAAGAATTTAGAAAAGTTAAAGTTAAAGATCATATAGAAGAAGTTTTAAGTAGTCTTTAATATAACAATTAAATTTAATAATAAAAAAGCACTAACTAAGTTAGTGCTTTTTTATCTGGTGGCTCGACCAGGAATCGAACCAGGGACACGAGGATTTTCAGTCCTCTGCTCTACCGACTGAGCTATCGAGCCTTAACGATATTAATTTTATTAAATTTTTACTTATATGTCAACATTTTATTCTATATTTATAATATATAGTTATTTTTATTGCTAATATAAAATATACTAAACTATAACATTATTCGGAGTGTACTATGAGATATATAATATTTATTTTATTAATTTTAAGCATAGTCTTTATTTATTTTTATTATAATAAAAAAATAGAATTACTAAAAAAGCAGCTATTCATTACTAGAAATCAATATTCTATAATAAAAAATAAATATGGTTATCAAAAAAAAGTCTCAGAAAACTTATTAGTTAAATTCTCAGTTCCAAAATATAAAGGAGGTACATTAAAATCAAATTCTATCTTATATATATCACCCATTACAAATTCAAATATATTAGCACGTATAAATAATGATACTGAAGTAGGAATTTTAGACTGTGCTGAATTTAATAATGAAACATGGTTTTATATAAACATACCAAATAAAAGTAATATAAATAATAGGGGATGGGTAAACTCTAAAGATATATCTATATTTTTTAGTTCCTCTTCTATATATAAAGCAAACTAAAGGGTTAGGATGTAAAATACTCCTAACCATTTTTTATATAGTACTTATCATGAAAAATATATATATTACAATAATTAAAATAAGAGGGATATTTAATATACTTTCTTTACTGTTATCTGTTTCTATCAGTGTATTTCCTTCTATTAAACTTCTCTTAGCATTAATCTTTCCTAAAGCATAAATTATCAAAAACACAAATATTGAAAAAATAACAGCAATAACTCCATAGGTTATTAAAAGTAAAAACTTTTCTTCTGAGCTGATATTTTTAAGACTAAATTCAGTACTTTCCATAGCAATTGGTAAATTATCTGTGATTATTTTAGATATTTTAGCAAATGTTACAGAAGTACCATTAATTATAAAGTGCATTATCATTGAAGCATAAATACTATTAGTGATTCTAACTACTAAAGAAAATATAAATCCTAACACTGCAGCATATAAAAATTGCTGTGCATCTAAATGAAATATTCCAAAAAACAATCCAGTTATTGCTGCTGCTACATATTTATTTTTATTTTCATAACCTGAAAGTACAATACCTCTAACTGTAATTTCCTCCGTTATGGATGGTAATAAAGCTACTAATCCCAATAGTAATATATAAGGAGTTGATGCTATCTCATAAATAAATGAACCAACCTCATTATTAAAAAAGAAGGTAGATATTACAGACAAAAATGTCATAACTGGTTGAACAACAAATGCCAATAAAATTATTAATAATGTATCTTGCATGTGTAACTTATTTAATCTCAATTTATTTTTAAAGGAAGATTTCGTGACCAATAAATATATTATTGCTGGAACTAAAAATAAAACTATATGATTAAATAATAAAATAAATCTTAAATCGCTTATACCCAAAACGGCATAAATTGGGCTTAAAGCATATGGACCCAATATTTCTAAAATAAGTATAATTAAAAAATATATATTTGCTTTCAAAACTTTATTCATAACTTCTCCTTTTATATACATCCATAATATTTAATTAATACATTTAAATAAACTCTTATCTCATAGTATATGTATAATAACTTTGTTTATTGTAAATAATTATAATGAAGCGAGAAAGTTTCCACAGTTAATCGCCTCTCCCCCATTTTATTTATATACAAAAATAATCCCCTACTTGTTTTAATAACATAAGGGGATTATTTAATTTTAATAATTCCTTATTAACTCTTTTCTTAATATATTTAATGCATTCATAGTAGCTTTTTTCCTTATTGCCTCTCTATCTCCAGTAAGGTTTAATTTTTGAACTATTGTTTTGCTTTTAATAAATATTCCAACATAAACTAATCCCACCGGTTTCTCATCAGTTCCACCATCTGGTCCAGCTATCCCTGTTGTAGATATTGCTATATCTGTATTAGCTACTCTTGCCATTCCTTCAGCCATTTCTTTAGCGACTTCTTTACTTACCACTCCAGATTTACTTATAGTTTCTTCATCAACTCCAAGTAACTTTATTTTTGCTTCATTAGAATAGGTTACGGCTCCTTCTTTAAAGACTTTTGATATTCCTGGATAAGCTATTAAAGTAGATGCAATCATTCCACCAGTACAAGATTCAGCTGTAGAAATACTCATATTCTTTTCACATAAAAGTTCAGCCACAACTATATCTAATGATTTTTCTCCTTCTCCATATATATACTCTTCAAGAATACACTTTATTTCATTACATTTGGAATTAATTAATTCATCACATTTATCTTCACTTTTCTCCTTAGCAGTAACTCTTAAAGTAACCTCATAATCTTTAGCATATGGTGCAACTGTAGGGTTAGTACTTTCTTGAATTATATTGTTTACTTTTTTTGCCATTAGACTTTCTCCAATGCCAAACATCCTTAAGGTTTTTGATTTAATAATCTCCCCTGTTAAATTAGAAAGATATTCAACTACATAATTAGTAAACATTGCTTTCATTTCTTTTGGAGGGCCAGGTAGAATTATCAAAGTTTTATTATGCTCAGAGATTATAGCTCCAGGTGCAGTTCCCTTTTCATTAGGTAAAATAACTGAGCCTTCTGGAAAATATGCTTGATTTTTATTTGCTTCTAGTATTTCTTCATCTTTGATATTTAAGTATTTTTTTATCCACTCTAATGAAGGCTCATGAAATATCATTTCTTTATTAAAGTACTTAGCACCTAACTCTTTAGTTAAATCATCTTGAGTTGGCCCTAATCCACCTGTTGTAATTATTATATCACATCTTTTAAAGGCTTCATCGAATGCAGCTAAAACCCTTTCTTCATTATCTCCTATTACACATTGATGATATACATCTATTCCTAAAATAGCTAATTCCTTAGCTAAAAATTGTGCGTTAGTATTAACTATATCACCTAATAATAATTCTGTTCCTATTGATATTAATTCTGCTTTCATTTTAACCTCCTGAATATATCTTATATTAAATATTTTACCATAAAATGAGAAAAGGCAACTAATCTCATCAAATGTGACCATTTAAAATTATTATGGCCACATTTTTAAATTTGATTAGTTCCCTTACTACTCTATCTTATTTACATTTATATGGTATTTACCATCACTTTCTATTCCCTCTTTCAATATGGAGAATTTACTATCCTTTAGCATTGAAGTGATAATATTTATATTTTCTCTTTCTGCATTATCTAAAGTTATAGTAAAATTATCATTAGTATCTACAACACTCATATAATCAAATATATTACTATATTCGCTAAGTCCCAAATGCCCATTTATATTCATTCTATAATCTGGCATAGCCTTCCTCCTAAGCTTCATCATTTGTTTTTAGTATAATACTAATATGTTTTCACATATGATACTATTTATGCATTTTGTAAATAGTTAATTTTTGGCATTTTCCTCGATTATTTTCTTAGCTTCAGCTTCTGGGACTTCTTCATATCTTTCGAATTCACTTGTAAAACTACCTCTAGCTTGAGTCATTGATCTTAAGTCAGTTGTATATTTAAACATTTCTGCTAAAGGAACCTCCGCATTAACTTTTTGAAGGTTTCCTTCTTGCTCCATTCCTAAAACTCTTCCACGTCTCTTGTTAATATCACCTATAATGTCTCCCATATATTCATCTGGAACACAAATTTCCACTTTCATTATTGGTTCTAATAATATAGGTTTTGCCTGTTCTAATCCTTTTTTAAACGCAATAGATGTTGCCATTTTAAATGCCATTTCTGAAGAATCAACTGGATGATATGAACCATCATGTAATGTTGCTCTTAAACTTACTACAGGATATCCTGCTAAAACACCCTTATCCATACATTCTCTTAAGCCCTTTTCAACTGCTGGTATAAAATTTCTTGGAACAACACCTCCAACTACATTATCAACAAATTCTAACTCTATTTCTCCATCTTTTCTTGGCTCAAATTTAATTTTTACATCTCCATATTGTCCATGACCACCTGATTGTTTTTTATGTTTACCTTGAACATCAGCTACACCTTTTATTGTTTCTCTATATGGAACTTTTGGTGTTCTTAAAATTACCTCTGCTCCAAATTTATTTTTTAATTTACTAGCTATTACTTCTAAGTGAGTTTCTCCAACTCCTGAAATTATAGTTTCTGCATTTTCAGTATCTCTTGTTACTGTGAAAGTTGGATCCTCTTCTAATAATTTTTGAAGTGATGCTGATATTTTATCTTCATCTCCCTTTGACTTTGGAAGAACAGACATTGAAATATTTGGCTTTGGAAAATTCATCTTATCATATATTATTTTATTATTAATATCACATAATGTATCTCCAGTTTCAGTATATTGTAGCTTTGCTACTGCAGCTATATCTCCAGCAACTACTTCTTTTGTAGGTATTTGATTTTTTCCTCTCATGAAAAATATATTCGCTAATTTTTCTGTTTTATCTTTATTACTATTAACTACTGTTATTTCATTATTTAATTTTCCTGTAATTACTCTAAACAATGAAATCTTTCCAACAAATGGGTCTGCTATTGTTTTAAAAACTAATGCAGAAAATGGTTTATCTTCATCAAGACCTATGAAAACCTCTTCATCATTTTTGACATTTAATGCTTTTTGTGGAATTGAATATTTAGGTGATGGGAAACATTCTACAACATCTTCAAGGAAGCATCTCATTCCTATAACTTTTAATGCACTACCACACATTACAGGTGCTATATCTCCTGATGCACAACCTTCGATTAATCCGTTATATATCTCTTGATCACTTAATTCTCCTTCACTAAAGTATTTATCTAGTAATTCTTCATTAGTTTCAGCAACTGCCTCCATTATCATTCTCTTGCATTCATCAATCTTATCTAATAGTTCTTCTGGCACATCTACTTCCATTATTTCTTTTGTTTTTGCATTATGAATTCTAGCCTTTTTAGAAATTACATTTATAACGCCTTCAAATTCATCTTCTACGCCAATAGGATATTGTACAGGAACAACGCTTATTCCAAATTTCTCTTTTAATTGTCCTAATGTCCTATCATAACTTGAATTTTCTCTATCTAATTTATTTATAAAAAATGTTCTTGGTAACTTTATCTTATTACAATAATCCCAAGCCTTCTCTGTTCCAACCTTTACTCCAGATACTCCTGAAACAACTATTGTTGCAACATCCACTGCTCTCATTCCTTGAATAAGTTCTCCTGAAAAATCAAAGTATCCAGGTATATCTACTAAATTAATTTTAGTATTATTAAATTCTATAGGTTCTATAGATGCTGAAAGTGATATTCCTCTCTTTTTCTCTTCTGGATCAAAATCTGAAACTGTTGTTCCCTCTTCTACTTTACCTAATCTGTCAGTATTACCTGTATGATATAGCAAAGCTTCTATTAGGGATGTTTTTCCTGATCCTCCATGTCCTATTAATCCAATATTCCTTAAGTTTTCTATGGTATAACTTTTCATACTCTATCATAATATTTACTAAATATTATGATTCCACCTGCCTTTCATTTAAAATCTAATTAGTTCTTGAATTAATTTGTTTCCTTATTATATTTATTCTTCTGTACATAAATTTTAAATTATTGGTACTTATAGTAAGTATCTTAAGTAACTTTTAACTAAAGTTTTATGGTAATTATAGAATAACATAAATTTAATAAAATTTCCAGAATATTCAGTTTATTTGTGCATACTGAATATACTTTATATATTTTTATTTAATATGATTTTATTCAATATTATAATATTTTCTATCTAAATCTTTACCATCTTCTATAATTGTTAATCACTTTATAGTAACAATAAAATATATTTTATAACAATAACATTAATACTATATTAATATTATTTATCTATTCCAAATAATATCTAATTTAAAATATTATCAGTTCATTATTTTTTTAATTTATTTTCTAAAATAAAAAAGGAGTTGCAAAACAACTCCTAAAAATCTATTTGTTAATAACGAATTTTCATTTATTTTATATTTTATGTAAGAATATTATCTATATTGTTACTCCTATACCAGGTCCTAATTGTAGTCCAAATATATACCATATTACAAGTAAAATTGTCCATGAAACTAAAAAGGCTATTGAATATGGTACCATAGTAGTAATTAATGTACCTACTCCTGATTTTTTATCGTACTTCTCTGCAAAAGCAACAATTAATGCAAAATAACTCATAAGTGGTGAAATAATATTTGTAGTAGAATCTCCTATTCTATAAGCCATTTGTACCAATGCAGGTGATATTCCTAATTTCATTAGCATAGGTATAAAGACTGGCGCCATTATAGCCCATTTTGCTGAAGCAGATCCCATAAATAGGTTTATAAATGCTGTTAACAATACAAATGATATTATTAGTGGAATCCCTGTAAATCCTATTCCTTCTAGGAAATTAGCTCCATTAACAGCTATCACAATTCCAATGTTTGTATAATTAAAATATTGAACAAATTGAGCTGCAAAGAAAACTAATACAATATATCCTCCCATTGTTGACATACTTTTAGACATTAGTGCTATTACATCTTTATCATTTTTTATACTCTTACATCCAATTCCATATGCAACTCCTGGAATAAAGAAAAATAAAGAAATTATTATAACTATAGAATCCATAAATGGAGAATTTAATATTTCATTAGTTTCTGGATTTCTTAGTACTCCATTCGGAAGTAAAGCAATAATAAGTAAAACCACAAAAATAACAATTGATATTGCAGCAAATTTTAATCCTCTTTTTTCTTCTCCTGTAATATCATTTAAGTTTGCCTTTTCATCACCTTGATATTTACCAAGCTTAGGTTCTACAATTTTTTCAGTTATAATAGTACCTACTATAGTTATTATTAAAGTAGAGGCAATAATAAAATACCAGTTATCTGCTGGTCCTACAAAAGCATCTGAAGAAAATAATCTAGCCCCTTCTGTAGAAATACCCGCTAATAATGCATCAGTTGGCCCTACTAATAAATTAGCACTATATCCACCAGATACCCCAGCAAAAGCTGCAGCTAATCCTGCCATTGGATGTCTTCCAAAGCTTAGAAAAATTATAGCACCTAGAGGCACAAGTATAACATATCCTGCATCAGATGCTATACTTGACATTACTCCTGAAAATACTACCACAACTGTAATCAATCTTTTTGGTGTGCTTGTAACTAATTTTGTTAGTAAAGTTCCAATAAGACCTGTTCCTTCTGCAACCCCAACTCCAAGTAATGCTACTAAAACTGTTCCTAATGGAGCAAAACTAGTAAAGTTCTTAACTGCAGAAGTAAACATATATCTAATTCCATCTGGAGTCAAAAGACTTATTACCTTTGCTGACATTTCCTTTATTTCCATTGTACTTCTATCTAGCCCAGTATAAGTTACAGACACTCCCATCTTGGCCATGATAGCAGATACAAATGCAATAATAGCACAAAGTATTACAAAAATAGTACCTGGGTGAGGTAATTTATTACCAACCTTCTCAATTGTACTTAAGATTCCTATGTTACTTTTAACACTTTTTTCTTTAGTTTTCATATTCTGTCCCCCTTAAAATGAATGTTAAATTATGTTTAAATTTCATTATTTATTTAATTCAATTTTGTATAATTTTA
>NZ_JABUTB010000024.1 GCF_021443865.1 Clostridium sp. | reverse complement strand
GATTTAGTAATACTAGAAATAAATAAGAATTATCCAAGAACCTTTGGAGATGTAGAAATTCATATAAGTGATGTTGATTATTTAATAGAAACTGATTATGAACCTCCAATGCTACCAGACGCTGTACCTAATGAAAAGGATTTAGTAATAGGAAAATTAATTGCAGAAAGAATTAATGATGGAGATTGTATTCAACTTGGAATAGGTGGTATTCCTAATGCAGTTGCAGCATCATTAATGGGTAAAAAGGACTTAGGAGTTCATACAGAAATGTTTACTACTGGAATAATGAAGTTAATAAAAGCAGGAGTTATAACAGGAAAGAAAAAGAATTTTAATTACGGAAAACATGTTGCAGGCTTTGCTTTAGGAACAAGAGAACTTTATGATTTTCTAGATGATAACCCATCAGTAATGATGATGGATGGATTCTGGACAAATGATCCATATGTAATTTCACAAAATGATAATATGGTTTCAATTAATACTTCTTTAGAAGTAGATTTAACAGGCCAATGTGCATCAGAATCCATTGGACCAATGCAATTCAGTGCAACAGGTGGACAATCTGATACTGCTGTAGGGGCTCAAATGGCTAAGAATGGACGTTCATTTATAGCTCTATATTCAACAGCTATGGTTAGAAATAAGGAAACTGGTGAAAAAGAAGAAATTTCTAAAATTGTTCCATTCTTAAAACTAGGTGCAGCTGTAAGTTTATCAAGAAATGATGTTGATATGGTTGTAACTGAATATGGAGTTGCAGAATTAAGAGGGACAACTATTGCAGAGAGAGTAGAAAGACTAATTAATATAGCTCATCCAAAATTTAGAGAAGAATTATATATTCAAGCAAAGGAATTTGGAATAATATATTAAGAAAAAAATTATATTATAGATTTTTAAAGGGGCTGTTGCAACAGCTCCTTTTTCTTATCTATTAAATTATGAAGCGATATAAATAATATTTTTATTTTTAACAAAAATACATTGAATATTCTAACTAAGTATAATAATATAATACTATATAATGTAAGCGATTACTTTCGGGGTGGAGGGATTATATGATTAATTTTAATAATTTACAGAAGGTTATATTATCTAATGGAGAGACACTAACATATAGAAAAGAAGGTGTAGGGGAAAAGTTATTACTTCTTATACATGGCAATATGTCATCTTCAAAACATTGGGACATGCTTGTGGAAAAGTTACAGGATAAATATAAAATCATAGCTGTGGATATGAGAGGGTTTGGTGGTTCAACATACAACAATCCAATTGATTCATTAAATGATTTTGCAAAGGATATAGAAGAACTTTTATCACAATTAAATGTTGAAAAATGTTCAGTTATAGGATGGTCTACTGGCGGAGGAGTAGCATTAGAATTAGCTGCAAATATTAAGAAGAAAATAGAAAAGGTAATTTTATTAGAATCAGTAGGAATTAAGGGATATCCTATTCCAAAGAAAGATGGTAATGGAATACCTACTAATGAATTATTAAAAACAAAGGAAGAAATTTCAAAGGATCCAGTACAAGTAAAACCAGTTTTAGATGCATTAGAAAGCAAGAATAAGGAATTTTATAGAATGCTATGGAATGCAGCAATATATACACATAACAAACCTGAAGATAGTTTATATGAAGAATATTTAGAAGATATGTTAACTCAAAGAAACTTAGTAGATGTAGATTATGCTTTAGCTACATTTAATATGAGTAGTGAGAGTAATGGAGTAATTGATGGTAGCAATAGATGCGAACTAGTAGAAGCTCCAGTATTAATTTTACAAGGTGATAGAGATTATGTAGTTCCTATGAGTATGGCAGAAGATACTAATAGATTCTTAAAGAACTCAAAAATAGTTGTACTTAAAAACTCTGGCCATTCACCTATGATAGACTGTATGGACAATCTGCTTGAAGAAATAAATAAGTTTTTATAGAAGAAATAATAAGGGAATGTAACAATTATAAAAATAAGAATTGAAACATTCCTTTATGTGCATATAAAATGATTATTTGTTAGCTTTATATAAAAAATATTAGAGGTTAGAAAAGTTATATATATAAATTTAATAGTTTGTTAAATTTAGCTAATAAAAAATATTGTTTTAAGAATAATTTGGTAAATACTGAAAGCTGTATTGACAATATTTGTAGAAAAGGATTACAATCTTAATGAAAGTAAACACTTACATACTTGAAGAATTAGGAGGTAGTTCATATGGTTAATGTTGGAGTAGCTGGATTAGGATTATATATTCCTAATAATAAAATGACAGCAAAAGAAATATCTTATGCTACAAATGGAATTTGGAGTGAAGAAGCAGTAATAAAGAAATTGGGGATAGTAGAAAAGACTATACCAGGAGATGATGATGGAACTCAAGAAATGGGAGTGCGTGCAGCTCTAGAAGCATTAAAGGATGCTGATATGAAGCCTGAAGAAATAGATGTAATTCTATGTATGGGCGAGGAATGGAAGGAGTATCCACTAACTACATCAGCTTTATATATTCAAGGGAAAATTGGAGCTACCAATGCTTGGGGAATAGATGTACAAAATAGATGCTGTACTACGGTATCAGCAATAAAAATGGCAAAAGATATGCTAGTGGCAGATGAAGATATAAATACAATTATGATAGTTGGCGGATATAGAAATGGAGACTTTGTAGATTATAAAGATTCTAACATGTCAATGATGTACAACCTTTCTGCTGGTGGTGGAGCAATAATTTTAAAGAAAAATTTAAATAAAAATCTTGTTTTAGGAGCTCATATAAAGGCAGACGGAGATTTTGCAAGAGATGCAGGAGTTGAAATAGGCGGAATTATGAATCCTTTTAATAAAGATAATATTGAAGAAGGATACAAATCATTAAGACTTATGAATGCTAAGCATATGAAGGATGGATTAAATGCTATATCCATGCCTAATTGGTTTGAGTGCATTGATAAATCTTTAGATAAATCAGGATTAAAAAGAAAAGATATTGATTACTTAGCAGTATTACATTTTAAGAAATCTATGCATGATTATATGCTAAATGAATTAGGATTAACAGAAGAACAATCAATTTATTTATCAGATTATGGTCATATGGGACAAATAGACCAAATACTTTCACTAAAACTTGCATTAGAATCAGGAAAGGTAAAAGATGGTTCTGTAGTTTTAATGATAGCTGCAGGAATAGGATATGTATGGTCTGCTAACGTAATAAAATGGGGAGAGTGTTAGTCAATGGATACATTTTTTCAAATACTATTTAGCAGTTTAGAAACAGGAAGCGTTTATGCCTTAGCATCTTTAGGAATAATAATTATTTTTAGAACATCTAGAACTACAAATTTTGCTCAAGGCTCAATAGGTATGTTTAATGCCTTTGTTGCTACATTTGCATCAATTAATTTGGGATTACCAGCTTGGGCAGCAGCCTTAGTAGGTATGGTAGCAGCCTTCTTAAGTGGGGTTTTAGTAGATTTAGTGATAATTAGAAGAGCTAAAAAAACATCTCCAGTTTCAAAGCAAATTATAACCTTTGGAGTAATAATGCTTTTCTTAGGAGTAGCACCAATGATATTTGGATCAATTCCATTAAATTTTCCTAAGTTTATAGAAACTGGTGCAGTAGATATATTTGGAGCATCAATTTCCTATAATGCATTACTAAATATAACTGTAGGATTAGTAATAATGGGGATATTATTCTACTTCTTACAAAATACAAAATGGGGACTAGCTGTTAGAGTAACTGCATCTAATGAAGAAACAGCAAGACTTATGGGAGTTCCTACATCACTTGTAACTATGGGAGCATGGGCAATTGCAGCGGCACTAGGAACATTAGCGGCTTTAATGCTTGCACCAGCCATTACAGTAAGTGTTACTATGATGGATAACGTTCAAACAAATGCTTTAATAGCTTGTGTTTTAGGAGGATTCCAAACCTTCTATGGACCAGTTATAGGTGCTTATTTAATAGGATTAGGTAGAAATTTATTGATATACTATGTTTCATCTACATGGGGAGATCCTCTATTGTTTACATTGATTCTATTATTTATTGTATTAAGACCAAATGGAATAATAGGAAAGAAAATAATTAAGAAGGTATAGGAGGAACATAGATGAAAAAGATTTTAAATCAAAGATACAGTAAATATATTTTGCTTGGAATAGTACTATCTTTATTTCCTCTACTTCAAGAAATAGGGATTATAAAAAGTTCAACAATCACTACTTTTGGAACTATTTTATTTTATGCAATAGTTGCCATTGGATTAAATGTACTTTTAGGATATTCAGGATTAATATCTCTTGGAACAGCAGGGTTTATGGGACTTGGAGCTTATATGTCAGCCTATTTAACAGAAGATATGGGTCTTCCATTCATAGTATCTTTAATTATATCTGTAGCAATACCTCTTATAATTGGAGTTCTTGTTGGGTTAGTATCACTAAGGATATCAGGAATGTATCTAGCTATAGCAACATTAGCTGTATCTGAAATATTAAAGAAAATATTTGTTGAATTCGATTCAATTACAGGAGGATTTTCTGGAAAAAATGCAGGCTATCCATCCCTATTTGGACTTCAACTTAACAGAGATACTACATTTATTTTTATAGTTATTTTACTAGTAATAGTTATGATACTTACAGATAATTTTATTAACTCATCAACAGGAAGAGCATTATTAACTATGAGAGTAAGTGAAGCAGCAGCACAAGCTATGGGAATTAACTTACTTAAATATAAGCTTACAGCCTTCGCACTTGCAACAGGTTATGCAGCTTTAGGTGGAGTTATATATGTTCACTTTATAAGATTTTCATATCCATCTAACTGGAACTTACTTTTATCACTACAAATATTAGCAGTAATAGTTATTGGAGGAGTTAGAACTATATCAGGACCAATAATAGGATCAATAATAGTATTTGGTGTTCCAGATCTTATATTAAAACAGCTTCCAGTAATAGGTTCAATAGATGGATTAGCGTATATTTTTACAGGAATACTTATAATAATTGTAATTTTATTCTATCCTCATGGACTGATTTATATCGGACATGATATAAAGAAGTATTTTAAAAAGAAGAAGGTGAATGTAGATGAGCTTAACACAAACTCTTAAAGTAGAGAATTTATCCATTGCTTTTGGTGGATTAAAGGCAGTTGACAATTTAAGCTTTCATATTAATGAAGGAGAGATATATGGTTTAATTGGGCCAAATGGTGCTGGAAAAACTACAGTATTTAATTGTATTACACAATTCTATAAGCCTAATAATGGAAAGGTTATATTTAAAAGTATTAATGGGGAAGAGGTTAATTTAGTAGAAAAAGAAACCCATAATATTATAAATTTAGGACTAGTTAGAACCTTCCAAAATGTTGAATTAATAAAGGATTTAAGCTTACTTGAAAATTTGCTTATAGGAGCTCACATTTCATATAAGACTGGACTTTTTGGAAATGCCTTTAGAACGAAAAAGGCAAGAATGGAAGAGGAAGAAAACGTAAAAAAAGCAGAAGAAATATTAAGATTCTTAAATATTGAGCATAAGAAATATGAACTTGCTGGTGGACAACCATATGGAATACTTAAAAAAATTGAACTTGGAAGAACACTTATGAGTAAGCCTAAGTTAATTATTTTAGATGAGCCAGCAGCAGGACTTAATGATACAGAAACTCTTGAATTATCAAAGCTTATAAAGAGTATTAGAGATGAATATAAATGCAATATTTTATTAGTTGAGCATGATATGAGATTAGTTATGGATATATGCGATAGAATATGTGCAATATCTTTTGGAAGGAAACTTGCAGAAGGCACTCCAAAAGAAATACAAACTAATAAAGAAGTTCAAGAAGCTTATTTAGGAAAGGCGGAGTAAGATGAGTAAAACAATTTTAAAAATAGATAATCTTACTGTTTCTTATGGAAGTATAAAAGCATTAAAGGGAATAGACATAGAAGTTAGAGAGGGAGAAATAGTAGCTTTACTAGGTGCTAATGGTGCTGGTAAAACTACAACATTAAAAACTCTTTCAGGTATTGTGCCTGTTGAAAAAGGAACTATAGATTTTTGTGGAAAAAATATAACAAACTTACCACCTGAAAAAATTACATCTTTAGGAATAGTTCAATCACCAGAAGGAAGGCAAATATTCCCTGATATAACAGTGGAAGAAAATTTGAGAGTTGGAGCATTTACAGTAAAAAGTAAAAAAGAAATTGCTAGAAATTTTGAAAGAGTTTGCAAGTATTTTCCGATTTTACTTGAAAGAAAAAAACAATTAGCAGGTACTCTAAGTGGTGGAGAACAACAAATGCTAGCTATAGCAAGAGCCTTAATGGGAAGCCCTAAAGTTTTACTTTTAGATGAGCCGTCATTAGGACTTGCACCACTTATAGTAAAAGCAATATTTGAAATAGTAAAAGAAATTAATGCAGAAGGAACAACAGTTTTAATAATAGAACAAAATGCTCTTCAAACATTAAAAATTGCTGACTATGCATATGTCCTTGAAGTAGGGGAGATTAGCATGGAAGGTAAGGCAAGTGAATTAATTCAAGATAAGAGATTATTAGAAGCCTATTTAGGTGGTTAAAAATGTTTCCAATAAAAAATTAACATATAATACAAAATAAAATTTGGAGGGAAAATTTATGAGAAAGAAAATTGCATTACTTTTAGCTTCACTTACATTAGCTACGGCTTTTACAGGCTGTGGTAAAAAAGAAGAAGCAGCACAAGGAGTTACAGAAACTACAATAAAAGTAGGTAACAGTGCTGCTACATCAGGAGCTTTTGCTCCAATAGGAGTTCCATTCAATGCTGGTATAGAAGCATATTTTAAAATGGTAAATGAAAAAGGCGGAGTTAATGGAAGGAAAATTGAATTTGTTCACACTGATGACGAGTTCAATCCTGAAAAAGGAAAGGCTGCATTAGATAAATTAGTAAATGATGATAAAGTATTTGCTATAGTTGGTCATTTTGGTACTCCAGTAGTAGGAGCTACATTAGATGATCTTAAGGAAATAGGAATACCAGCAGTTTACTTTGCAACTGGAACAGGAATATTATATAACGAAAATGCAACTAAGGGAGAAGGGGATAACATATTCCCAGTTCAACCAGTATACCCAATGGAAGGTCGTATTATGACAGCTTGGGCAAAGGGAGAATTTAATGCAAGCAAAATTGGTGTTATCTATACTAATGATGATGCTGGTAAAGATTTAGTTAAGGGTATTGAAACAGAAGCAAAAAATATTGGTGGAATTGAAGTTATAAGTGAGCAAGTAGCTCCAGGTGCAGAAGACGTTTCATCAGCAGTAACAAAAATTAAAAATGCAAATGTAGATACTGTTATTATAGCTGGTATTCAAGGTACTTTCCCACAAATAGCTAAAGAATTAGCTAAGCAAGGAAATACTAAACCTGCTCTTACTACTTATGTAAATGTTGATAAGACTATGGTTGACTTAGTTAAGGCTGATGTTGCTAATAAATTCGAAATTTACGGAAATGCTTGGGTAGATGTTACTAAACCAGCAGTTGCAGAATATGCAAAAACTGTTCCAGCAGAATTTGCGGCAAATGCTTATGCTATGACAGGATGGATAGCTGCAGACTTTTTCGTAAAAGGTTTAGAAAGAGTTGAAGGGGAAATAACTTGGGAAAAATATATAGCTGCTATGGAAAAAGAACCAATTGAAAATCCATTTGGTGGAATGATAGATTTTGCTAAGGGAAAGAGACTTGGAACTCAAGAAATGTCATTAGCTAAAATGGATTTAACAAGCCCAACTGGCTGGACACCTTTTATCGGATTTAAGAATATCGATACTATATTAGGAAAATAATAAAAAATTAATGTGCTGTCGTAAAATAATTCCTAATTTGTGCGGCAGCACAGAATTACAGGGAGGTTTAATATGTTAGAGACAATTAAATCAAAAGAATTAATTAATGCAAAATATATAACTGTTGATGAGGCTTTAAACTTAATTAATAGTGGTGATGTAATAGTTTCTGGCTTAGGTTCAGCAGAACCAAAAGAAATTCTAGCTAATCTTCATAGGATAGCAAATAAAGTAACAGATGTTACAGTTACTACTTGTTTACCAATGGAAATGGCAGAATATTTTACTAATGAGAAGTATAGAAATTCCTTTAATATGGATGGATGGTTCTATACAGCAGCTATGAGAAAAGGGCAAAGAAATGGTAATATATCCTTTATACCAAACCATCTTCATTTAGCGGCTGTAAAAAGAATGAGTCATAAAAAGACTAATATTTACATGGGAACAGCAACTATGCCAGATAGGCATGGATATCTATCTTTATCATTAAGTAATGTATATGAAAAAAGAATGATGGAAGAAGCCGATTTAGTAATACTAGAAATAAATAAGAATTATCCAAGAACCTTTGGAGATGTAGAAGTACACATAAGTGATGTAGATTATGTTATTGAAGCTGATTATGAAGTTCCTGAATTACCAGATGTTGAACCTAATGAAAAGGATTTAGTTATAGGAAGATTCATAGCAGAAAGAATTAATGATGGTGATTGTATACAACTTGGAATAGGTGGAATACCAAATGCAGTTGCAGCATCACTAGTTGATAAAAAGGATTTAGGAATTCACACAGAAATGTTTACTACAGGTATGATGAAATTAGTGAAGTCTGGAGTAGTTACAGGTAAGAAAAAGAATTTTTATAAAGGAAAACATGTGGCAGCCTTTGCTCTTGGTACAAAGGAACTTTATGAATTTTTAGATGATAACCCATCAATTATGATAATGGATGGACATTGGACAAATGACCCATATACTATAAGCAAAAATGATAATCAAGTATCAATTAATACTACTATAGAAATAGACCTAACAGGACAATGTGCTTCAGAATCAATAGGTGCAATGCAATTTAGTGGTACTGGTGGACAAGCTGATACAGCAATTGGTGCACAAATATCAAAAAATGGACGTTCTTTTATAGCTTTATATTCTACAGCAATGGTAAGAAATAAAGAAACTGGTGAAAAAGAAGAAATTTCTAAAATAGTTCCATTTTTAAAACCAGGTGCAGCTGTTAGTTTATCAAGAAATGATGTTGATATAGTTGTTACAGAATATGGAGTTGCAGAGCTTAGAGGAACTACTGTTAAAGAAAGAGTAGAAAAATTAATTAATATAGCTCATCCTAAGTTTAGAGAAGAACTATTAATTAAAGCAAAAGAAATTGGTTTAATTTATTAGAAATAGAGGTGTTAATATGCCATATACAAATTATAAAAATAAAAAAATTTATTATGAAGTTCATGGAGAAGGAACTCCACTAGTAATTTTAAATGGAATAATGATGTCTCATGGAAGCTGGCAAGTATTTGTAGAAGAGCTTTCTAAAAATAATAAGCTTATACTTTTAGATTTTTTAGATCAAGGAAAATCTGATAAGATGGATGAAAGCTATAAACAAGATATCCAAGTAGAAGTAGTTAAGACTGTTATAGATGAATTAAAGCTAGAAAAAATAAATCTTTTTGGTATTTCATATGGTGGGGAAGTTGCCTTACAATTTGCTTTAAAATATGAAGGACTATTAAATAAACTTATATTATTTAATACTACAAGCTATACAAATCCTTGGTTACAAGATATAGGCAGGGGATGGATTAATGCTGCAGAAGAGAATAATAAAGAAGCTTTTTATAATGTAACTATACCTATAATATATTCGCCAAACTTTTATACTAAAAATATAGAGTGGATGAATAAAAGAAAAGATTTTTTATATAAAGTATTTAATGAAGATTTCTTACAAGCTATGATAAGGCTAATAGAAAGTGCAGAAGGCTATGATGTAAGACATAACATTGATAAAATTAGAACAAACACTTTGGTTGTAAGTAGTGAATATGACTTTGTTACACCTGCAAATGAGCAAGAATATATTAAGGAAAAAATTAATAACTCCACTTACATTATGATTAAAGATTCAGGACATGCATCTATGTATGAAAAGCCAATAGAATTTTTATCTATACTAAAAGGCTACTTATCTATTGAGAATTTTACAAAAATAGTATAATATTATTAATGAAAAATGTAAGGAGTCACTTGCTCTAAATGGAAATATAAGGAGATAATAATATGAAATATAATAACGATACAAGTAAAAAAATAATGAAGGTAGCATTGAAATTATTTTCGGAGCAGGGGTATTATCCTACTACTACTAAGCAAATTGCAGAAGAAGCAGGTGTTAATGAATTAACAATATTTAGACACTTTGGATCTAAAAGCAATTTATTTCAAGTAACTACAGAATATTATGTTCTGGATTCAAAAATAGATGATATATTAAAGAATACAGAGAATTTAAGTTTTGAAGAGGCTATGTTTGTAATTACAAATAGAATATATAAATTATTAATTCAAAATACAAAATTATATAAGGTTCAAATGAAGTTAGCAGATAACGAGAAGGACTTCGTAAAGCTTAAGCTTTCTAGAAAAATAATAAGTATTTTAAAAGATTACTTTGAAGTATTAAAGGAAAATAACAAAATAAATGGTGAGCCCTATATAATGGCGGTTACACTTATAAATAGTTTATTAGGTACATTTACTATAGAAATACTAGGGGATTATACAGTTAGTAACATAAAGTGGGAAGAATTAGTTGAAGAACATACAAAACAATTCGTTTCTTTATATAAAATTTAGAAATGAATAATAATTAATCTTGTTCCAAATGGGAAAGATTAATTTTTTTTAACACAAATGTAAGTAAGTGCTTACAAAATTGAGAGGAGAATGAAAATGTTAAGATTACAAAATAAAGTTGCTATAGTTACAGGAGCATCTCAAGGAATTGGAAGAAATATTGCAGAAACTTTTGCTAGAGAAGGGGCTACTGTAATAGCAGTTGATATGAATAAATTACCATATGAAAGTAATAATATATATGGATATGAAGTAAATGTTACAGATAGAAATGGAATAAAAGTATTTTTCGATATGATAATAGAAAAGTTTGGGAAAGTTGATATTTTAGTTAATAATGCAGGAATTACAAGAGATGCATTAATTCAAAAGATGACAGAAGAAATGTGGGATTTAGTTATAAATGTTAACTTAAAAGGTTTATTTAATATAGCACAATTAGTTGGTCCTCATATGATGGAACAAGGAGTAGGTTCAATAATTAATATTGCATCTATAGTTGGTGAATATGGTAATGTTGGGCAAACAAATTATGCTGCAACTAAAGCAGGTGTAATTGGAATGACAAAAACATGGGCTAAGGAATTTGCAAGAAAAGGAGCAAATATAAGAGTGAATTCAGTAGCACCAGGATATATAAATACAGATATGATGAAAACTGTACCTGAAAAGGTATTAGAAAATATGAGAGCAAAGACTATGCTTGGAAGACTTGGAGAGCCAGAAGAAATTGCAAATGCAGTATTATTCTTAGCAAGTGATGAATCATCATATATAACAGGACATAATTTATCAGTTAATGGTGGAATGAGATTATAGGAGGATAGTATGAGAGAAGTAGTTATAGTATCTGCTGTAAGAACTCCAATAGGAAGCTTTGGTGGAGGGTTATCAAGTTTATCAGCTGTGGATTTAGGTGTAATTGCTGCTAAGGAAGCAATTAAAAGAGCTAATATAGATCCTAAGGAAATTAATGAAGTTTTAATTGGAAATGTTCTTGGAAGTGGACTTGGTCAAAATATAGCAAGACAAATTTCAGTAAAGTCAGGAATACCAGTAGAAGTTCCAAGTATGACATTAAACAAACTTTGTGGTTCAGGCTTAAGAACAATTAGTTTAGCAGCTCAAGAAATAATGCTAGGAGATGCTGATGTAATATTATGTGGTGGAACTGAGAGTATGTCAAATTCACCTTATTTAATTAAAACAGCAAGATTTGGACAAAGAATGGGTGATGGAAAAATAATTGATTCTATGATTGAAGATGGATTAACGGATGCCTTTAATAAATATCATATGGGAATAACAGCAGAAAATATAGCAGAGCAATGGAGAATAACTAGAGAAGAGCAAGATAACTTTGCTTTAAATAGCCAAATTAAAGCAGCAGAATCCCAAAGAGCAGGAAAATTTGCTGATGAAATAGTAAAGGTTGAGATACCACAAAGAAAAGGTGAAGCTTTAATTTTTGATAAAGATGAATATATAAAAGAAAATATTAATATTGAAAAATTAGGCAAGTTAAAACCAGCTTTCAAAAAAGATGGAACAGTAACAGCTGGTAATGCTTCTGGAATAAATGACGGAGCAGCTATGGTAATAGTTATGAGTAAAGAAAAAGCAGACTCATTAGGAATTAAGCCACTTGCAACAATTAAGGGATATGGTTCAGCTGGTGTTGATCCATCCATAATGGGATATGGTCCAGTTCCAGCTACTAAAAATGCTTTGAAGAAAGCAAATTGGACAGTAGAAGATTTAGATTTAATAGAAGCAAATGAAGCTTTTGCAGCTCAAGCTATTTCAGTTGTAAGGGATTTAGGGTTAGAGGAAAATAAAGTAAATGTAAATGGTGGAGCTATTGCATTAGGACATCCTATTGGAGCTTCAGGAGCTAGAATATTAGTTACATTATTACATGAAATGAATAGAAGAGATGCTAAAAAGGGATTAGCTACACTTTGTATAGGTGGAGGCATGGGAACATCTTTATTAATAGAAAGAGAATAAATATGGGGGAGATATAAAATGATAGGTAAGACTATAAAAGAAATAAATTTAGGGGATAAATCAAGCTATAGTAGAACAATATCAGAAGCAGATGTATTGCTATTTGGTGGTGTAAGTGGGGACTTAAATCCAGCACATTTTAATGAAGAGTATTCAAAGGATACAATGTTCAAGGGAAGAATAGCTCATGGAATGTTATCAGCAAGTTATATATCAACAGTTTTAGGAATGCAACTTCCAGGACCAGGAACAATATATCTTTCACAAGAATTAAAATTTACAGCTCCAGTAAGATTTGGAGATACAATAACAGCTACTGTAGAAGTTATTGAAAAAATAGAAGAAAAGAATAGAATAACTCTTGAAACTATTTGTATAAATCAAAGAGGTGAAGTTGTAGTTAAAGGTAAAGCAATGGTAATGCCACCAAAATAGTACTTAATGTAAAGGGGAAAGAACAATGGAGCTATTAAATAGAATTTGGGATTTAGCTAGAAATGATATAAAAAGAATAGTACTTCCAGAAGGCGAAGATAGAAGAACTATAGAAGCAGCTAGAAAAATTAAAGATTTAAATTTGGCTCATCCTATATTAGTAGGGGATAAAGAAAAAATAATACAAGAGATAAATAATTTAAAATTAAATTGTGATGATATTGAGATAATTGATCCAAATGAATTTATTAATATAGATAGATATATTAATAAATTTTATGAAATAAGAAAAAACAAGGGAATAACTATAGACAAGGCAAGGTTAATAGCTAAAGACCCAATGTATTTTGGAACTCTAATGGTAAAGTGTAATGATGCAGATGGATTAGTATCTGGAGCAGTTCATACAACAGGAGATTTACTAAGACCAGGGCTTCAAATAATTAAAACTACTAAGGGAGCATCTGTAGTATCAAGCTTTTTTATAATGGGATTACAAAGCACTTGTTATGGAGAAGAGGGAATGCTTTTATTTGCAGATTGTGCTGTAAATCCTAATCCTAATTACAAGGAGTTAGCAGAAATAGCAATTACTACTGCAGATACAGCAAGAAAAGTATGTAAAATTGAACCTAGAATAGCTATGCTTAGTTTTTCTACTATGGGTTCTGCAGATCATGAAATGGTAGAAAAAGTTAGAAGAGCTACAGAATTAGCTAAAGAATTAAGACCTGATTTACTTATAGATGGAGAAATGCAATTAGATGCAGCAATTGTTCCTAGGGTTGCAAAACAAAAGGCACCCAATAGTGTAGTAGCAGGAAAAGCAAATATATTAGTTTTCCCAGATTTACAATCAGGTAACATAGGATACAAGCTTGTACAAAGATTTGCTAATGCAGAAGCCGTAGGACCTATATGCCAAGGCTTTGATAAACCTATAAATGATTTATCAAGAGGGTGTTCTGTAGATGATATAGTAAATGTAGTAGCATTAACAGCTGTACAAGCACAAAATAATTAATAAGGAGATTCGTAAATGAAGGTACTTGTAATAAATTGTGGAAGTTCCTCATTAAAATATCAACTAATAGACATGAATACTTATGATGTTATGTGTCAAGGATTAGTTGAAAGAATTGGACTAGAAGGAGCAGTATTAATTCATAAAAACCCTACAATAGATAAATACGTTGTAGAAGGGAATTTTAAAAATCATAAAGAAGCTATTAATTCAGTTATAGATACATTATTAGATAAAAACTACGGAGTCATTAATAATATAAATGAAATTTATGCAGTGGGTCATAGAGTAGTTCATGGAGGAGAGAGATATTCCAATTCAGTTCTAATAGATGATGAAGTATTAAGTCATTTAGAAGAATATATCAAGCTTGCTCCAATTCATAATCCACCTAATATAATAGGGATTAAAGTATGTATGGAACTAATGCCTGCTACTCCAATGATAGCAGTTTTTGATACTGCATTCCATCAAACTATGCCAGAGGTGGCTTATATATATCCTATAGAATATAGTTTATATAAGGATTATGGCATAAGAAAATATGGGTTCCATGGTACATCTCATAAATATGTATCTCAAAAGCTTGGAGAAGTATTAAATAAAGATATTAGTACTATGAAAATAATAAGCTGTCATTTAGGAAATGGTGCTAGTATATGTGCAATAAAAGATGGAAAATCAATAGATACTTCTATGGGATTTACTCCTCTTGCAGGAATAGCTATGGGAACAAGATCAGGTAATATTGATCCTTCTATTTCAACATTTTTAATTGAAGAATGTGGCTATACAGCAGAAGAGGCTAATGAATCCTTTAATAAAAAATCAGGAGTATTAGGAATATCAGGAGTTAGCTCTGATTTTAGAGATTTAGAAAAAGCTGCATTAGAAGGCAATAAAAGAGCAAAATTAGCATTAGATGTTTTTTATTATAGAATAAGAGGACAAATTGCAGCTTATGCAGCGCATATGGGTGGAGTAGATTCAATTATATTTACAGCTGGTATTGGAGAAAATTCTAGTACCACAAGAAAATATTGTTTAGAAGGAATGGAGTTTTTAGGTATAGAAATTGATGATGAGTGGAATAATATAAGAGGAAAGATAGTAGAAATAAGTACTAAAGCCTCAAAAGTTAAAGTATATGTTATTCCAACTAATGAAGAATTAATGATTGCAAAGGAAACAGTGGAAGTTTTAAAAAATAATTAGCTCTCAATACTTATATATAAAAGGATGTAGTGTTGTTTTATTAATACTTAAAATTAATAAAACCCCCTTAGCTACATCCTTTATAATTTTATATTCTTTTATTTAATTATTAAAGTATTTAAATGATGATACCAAAGTTATTAAAGAACCAATAGAAATATATACTGACCTTGCTATTATTCTACCAGCAATTTTGCCACCTCTTAAACTTGCTTCTATCATAATGTTATAGGCATCTCCACCAACATATTCTTCAATGTAAAGTGTATTAATTTCACTACTTGGTACAGTAAGAAATAGCCCCACTAATATAAATAAAATACCTAAGATAATTCCAATTAAAGAAATAGTTTTAACTTTTCCTAAGGACTCTATTTTAAACTTAATATTTAGATTATCTTTAATTAATTCACCACAATCAGGACAAACTTTACTTTCATCTGGAATTGCTTTTCCACATTTTTTACAAAACATATATATACCTCCTTTAATATTACATATAATCTAAAATTGTAACTGAACAATCTGTTATAGAGTAATCCTTTTGAACTGATAATCTAAAGCTAGAAGATTCATATGTAAAACTATATTCATTATTTTTATAGTTTAAAATTAAAGTACTACCAGATAAATACAATTTCATTCCATTTTGAAGTAAAATAAAACCTTCTTTATAATTCCACTCCTTAATACCTATAGTCTGATAGCTGCTGAAAAAATTAACTTTATCTAATGAATCATATGCTTCTATATAATCATCTTTAATTTTGATATTAACAGAATAATAAATATTTGAACTATATTTATTATTAATAAAATATGTTTTCATTGAATCTTCAGAGTCATATACTTTATTAGTAATATTCAAGACTATAGATAATATAACATAAATTATTAATACAGGAACAGCTATTTTACTAATAAGCTTTAACTTTCTTTTCCTTTCTAAATCCTTTTGGATTTTTAATTCTTTTTGTTTTTTTAGATCTTCTCTGTAGATATTAATTTCCTTATTTATATTTTCATTGTCCATAAAGAATAGGGAAGTGTTATAATTTACACCACAAGAAACACAAACTTTATTATTTAATTTATTAAAATAGCTACAATTGCATACCCAGCCATCATCACATAAATATGATTTGTTTTTTGCAGAAGGATTAAATTTTTTTAGAACTGTAACTATTTCTTTTTCTTCAATATCTTCTAAATCATAGAATTCAACAGTGTATTCCTTGATATTTTCACCAGGGTTAGTATGAATATCTCCATTTGCAAAACATACTTGTAACACTTTAAGTTCTATTTTTCTTATAGAACTGTTAGGTAGCTCTAAAGAAAGCTGTTCTATTTTCCTTGGAGGTATAGATAGGTCTTGAATTGTAAGAATAAAGTCTTCTTTAGAATTTACCTCAACTATTTCATTAAAAGAGTCAAATGCTTTTGCAGTAAATTTAATCCCTTTAATGATTTCATCACTAATATTTCTAAAAGAAATATCAATTTTATTTCGATTAAAGCTTACTATATAACTTAAATTATCTATATAAGCATTTAAATCAATTTTAAGTATTTCATTCCTCATATAAATTCACCTCTATTTAAATAAAAATTACACTTAAATTATACAATATTTCCAATTATTATTAAATAATTTATTTGAAAAGTATAAATAATAATATATAAAACATTTAAGTTTAATTGAATTAATTATAAATAGACTAGAATTATAGTAAAAAAAAGATTGAGTTCAGTTTAGTACTGTACTCAATCCCACAAAATCTTTAATTATTATAATTTTGTTTTAAAAGTTAATTTTAATATTTTACCATTGATTTGGATAAGCAATTATGTGAATTGTAACAGTCCTTCTTCCAAAGGCAAAGCAATCCTGAACAGAATTCATATAAAGATCAATTTTATTTCCCTTAATTGCACCACCAGTATCTGATGCAATAGCATATCCATAACCATCTACATAAACTTTAGTTCCTAAAGGTATAACATTAGGATCCACAGAAATAGTACTTAAACCATTAGGATCTCTAGTTGGCTTTAATCCCATAGCTGTAAAGCTACCACCTGTATAAGCTGTGGCAGTAACAGAAAAAGTAGATAAGGAATTTCCAACTGAACCTGCATTTGAACTTTCACTTGAATCTCCTCTAGATACATAACTTACATTTTTTTCAAGGTTGTCAGATTCTATAGCAGCAATTTGGTTATTAACTGATGAAATACCTTCTTGTGCTAAGCTAATTGCATAATCACTATTAAGCTGAGGAAGCATATAATTTAAATTATTAAGTGCATCTTTAAGCTCAGAAATAGATGATGAACCAGAGTTTACAATAGAAAGGGAATGAGATAATAAATTAACTTCATTTTCCTCAATTACTGCCATTAAGGAATCCTTTTTAGAGTTAAGATCTGCTAAAACAAGTTCTTGTTCATCCTTTTTCTTATTTACTTCCTTTAAATCCTTTTCAATTGAAATTCTAAGATTATTTAAATTTGCCTTCTTTTCTTCAATTATTTCAGCATTTTCAACTAAATCACTTTTTTTATCATTAATTTCAGTTAGTATTTCTTTATCAATAGAAATAAGCTTTTTCATAGTGTCAATTCTATAGAAAAAATCAAATATATTATCTGATGTTATTAAGTAAGCAATCATATCAGTAGAAATATTACTTTTGTACATAGAACGTACTCTTTTATCCATGGTTGCTTCATTTTTTTTAATTTCAATCTTTGTATCTTCTATTTTTTTATTTATATTTTCGATTTCAATTTCAGTGTCCTTAATTTCAGAATTGTTTTTTTCAAGTTTTAGATTAATACTTTCAATATCATTATTAAGCTTTGCAATTTCAGAGTTTAGCTTTAATGCATCAGCATCCAACTGTTCATATTGTACTTTTGTTTCTTGGATTGTTTGTGTTGCTGAAGAATTTGGCTCTGCATATGCCACCGCTGAAAGGTTAAAAGTAATAGTTATAGTAGCAATAACAGATATCAAACTTCTTTTATTCAAAAAATCCCACCTCCAATAAATTTTAAGATACTAGACTAAATTATACTTTATATACTACAGTAAATAACCAAAATTGGCAAGTTGCAGAAATTCTATTAAGAATATAAAATACCTTCAACATAGTATATTTTTTATTTAGAATTATATGAATAAAAAGTAGTTAATTCAAGTATTAAATATCCAAAAGAAAAAGAGCTGAAATTACAGCTCTAAATTTATATATAGATTAGTTATTAGAGTAAAATTATTTAAGTAATTTCACTAATATAGCTTTTTGAACATGAAGTCTATTTTCAGCTTCTTCAAATATAGTATTTGCATGAAGTTCTAATACTTCTTCAGTAATTTCTTCTTCTCTATGAGCAGGTAAGCAGTGGAGCACAATAGCATCATCCTTTGCAAGCTTCATAAGTTCAGAATTAACTTGATATCCTTTGAAAGCCTTAGCTCTTTCTTTAGCTTCCTTTTCTTTTCCCATACTAGCCCATACATCAGTTATAATAATATCTGCATCAACTGCTGCTTCCTTTGGACTATTTACTATAGAAAAGTTTAAGTTATTAGCTTTAGCAATTTCTTTTCCTTTTTCTATATAACTATCTTTAATCATATATTGATCTGGAATAGCTAAAGTAATATTCATTCCTACAGTTAGACATCCTATTAATAAAGATTGTGCCATATTATTTCCATCACCTATATAAGCTACCTTTAAGTTATCAAAAAGATTTTTACTTTCTCTTATAGTCATTAAATCGGCTAAAACTTGGCAAGGATGTTCATCATCAGTTAATCCGTTAACTATTGGAATACTAGAACATTCAGCTAATGAATTAACCTCTTCTTGGGCAAAGGTTCTAATCATAATACCATTAAGATATCTTGATAAAACTCTAGCCGTATCTTGAATAGGCTCTCCACGACCTATTTGTAAATCATTAGAACTTAAAAATAACGGGTAACCACCTAACTGATACATTCCAACTTCAAAAGAAACCCTAGTTCTTGTAGAAGATTTTTCAAATATCATTCCAAGGGTTTTCCCCTTAAGATGATGGTGTTCAATTCCATGCTTTAATTCATATTTTAGCTGATCAGCTAAATTTAATATATCTAAAATCTCATCTTTAGATAAGTCTTCCATTTTTAATAAATCTTTATTCATAAATACCCCCCCAATTTTAATTAATAATGCACAATTGATAATGCACAATTGTGGATATAACTCAGGCAAGCTGAGTTATGGAATTTAAACATTAATTCTTTCTTTCCTTCATTGGATTTTGCGTTAGCAAAAGAGAAATTTCATTCTTTCATTTCAAAAACTCTGTAAGAGTTTTCACCTTAATTATGCATTGTGCATTACGCATTATGCATTTCCTAAAGTTCTCTTCCTACTGCTACAGCAATTGCTTTTAATTCTTTAACTAATTCTTCATAGTGGTCTGGTCTAATAGATTGTGGTCCATCACAAAGTGCTTTTTCTGGATTGTTGTG
>NZ_JABUTB010000023.1 GCF_021443865.1 Clostridium sp. | reverse complement strand
CCCTTTAGGGTCATTTTTATTTATATCCATTTTCTAAATTTATATTCTTTAGAAACATAATTTATTTTATAATTCACTTCTATCTATTAATAATTCTAATAGCTCTCTAGAAGACTTCCCTCTCATATCTATTTGTGACTGAATATCTATAATTTTACTATCCATTTTATCTATAAAGTTTTCTGTATCCATATTTCTGTAGTCTTTGTTATCAAACCTTGTATCTTCAAGACTTAATCTAACTATTTCTAAAGCAATTTTTAATTCCTTATTATAATTTTCTTCAGTTATTAAAGGCTTATTTCTCATTTCATTTACAAAATTATTTTCTTCTTTGATATTATAAATTAAGAAATTATAATCATTAGGCTTACCTAATAAATAATATTTTAAATTGCCATTCTTATAGAAATTCTCAATAGTGTTAGAATGTTGGCTAAAGTATATAGTTTCATTATCTAATACATCTGTAATTGCTTGAGAATGAAAGGCTATATTATTAGGTCTAGAATATTGAACTATATCTCCTATGTAAATGCTAGAATAAATCTCATTCCAATTTCTTAAAGCAGCATCAACTGTATATTCTCTATATTTATATACTCTTTTAAACTCTTTTCCAAAGTGCAAATTGAATGCATTTGCTGAAGTCCATGTAGAAGTTCTATTAGGCAAATCAGCTGAATAATAAAACCAAGAACTAATACTAGTTGCATTTTTCTTATTACCTACAAAAGCAATACCTCCAGCCCTTAAAACTTGAGAAACGAAATTAGTACAATCTCCTCCATCATTTATATAATTATAATAAGCTTTATTATGAGATGTAGCCCATTTAAGTGCATATTCTCTAGCTAATTCTCTATTATAATTATTATTTTTAACATTTGCTAAAACATAGCTATTGTAAATAATATTAGTTACTACTAAAATCAAAACTACTATTAATAATTTTATTTTTATATTTCTTGTTATAATTTTCATATTTTATTTCTCCATATAAATTTCAATATATTATATCTTTTGAAATAAAATTAATTTTATAACAATAAAATTTAAATCATTAGTAGTATAAATACTAAAGTGGATATTATTACAGATATTCTCATAATTTTTTTATCCTTACTTGGATCTCTAGGTATAATTTTAAACTCTTCTAGGTTTATTCTTGATGACTCTGACATTATAATAGAAAAAGTACTTAAAAACACAAAACTTGAAAATATAATTAATGCAATAAAATAATTAAAAAATGTTCCTCTCAAATGTTTTATATATCTATACATACTCTCATCCCTTTCCCATAAAATATATATTTAAAAATTCTAGTATAATATAACTTAAAAGAATAACTCCCTAAGGAGTATCTTAAATAAACATTTCAAGTTGTTTTCTAATTACTTAAATAACTTTAATTTTTAATATGGAGCTATATAAATAGCTCCATATTAAAATATTTATTAAATTTATTTGCTACCTTTTAACATTTCTCCAATTGCAGCTATACTTCCAAGAGAAGATAAAGTTTCATTTGGTAATATAAGCTTATTAGCTGGGCTATTAGCCATTTCTTTAAGGGCTTCAACTTGCTTTAATGCTATAACAGTTTCGTTAGTTCCAGATTCTAATATTGCTGTATTAACCTTTCTTATAGCTTCTGCTTCCGCAATAGAAATTTCTTCTATGGCTTTCGCTTTACCTTCTGCTTCTAGTAATTGAGATTCTTTTAAACCTTCAGCTCTTCTAATATTAGCTTCTTTTTCAGCTTCTGCTGCAAGTATCTTAGATCTCTTTTCCCCTTCAGCCTTTTCAATTTGAGATTGTCTTTGTCCTTCTGCTTCAAGTATCATGGCTCTTTTATTTCTTTCAGCTTTCATTTGCTTTTCCATCGCTTCTTGAATTTCTGTTGGTGGAATTATATTCTTAATTTCAACTGAAAGAATTTTTATTCCATAGGCATCAGTAACTTCATCAATTATGCTTAAAAGGTCTTGGTTAATCTTATCTCTACCTGATAAAATTTCATCTAAACTCATATTACCTAAAATATTTCTCATGTTTGTTGTTGCTGAATAAACTATACCTGATCTAAAATCTTCGATATTGTAAACAGCATCTTTTGCATTTAAAAGTTTATAGAAAATAACGTTATCAACTGAAATTTTAACATTATCCTTAGTAATAACTGATTGTGGTGGCACATCTAAAATTTGTTGTTTTGTTGAAACTTTCTTTCTAACAAAGTCTACAAATGGAATCATAAAGTGCCATCCCGGCTCCAAAGTTTTATGGTATTGACCAAATCTTTCTACAACATATAAATATCCTGTATTTACAATTTTTATTGATGATAATATTATAACTAAAATGAAAAATATTATTACTCCCGTAATAACAAGTCCTAGTATTCCATCCATCTAAATTTCCTCCTCTTTCTTTATAATTAATTTTATACCTTCAATTCCTATTATCTTAAAGTTTTCTCCTGATTTAATTTCTTCTCCTGTATTTAGTACAGTCCAGTAAATTCCATCTACTTTAACTTTTGCTTTCTCTATTATGTCCTCTTCTGCTTTCATTATTCTTCCAATGTAAGTCTCTTCCATTAAAGGTGTCCTTTTAACAGAGTTTTTAAATTTCTTCTTAGCCCACGGATATCCAAGTGAAACTGTTATTAAATTTATAACTAAGAATATAATTACTTGAACCCCAAAGCTTACACCTAAAAAGTCTGCTATCATGGCTGCAATTGCTCCTATAGTAAACCAAGCAAATAAGAAATTACTAGTTGCTATATCTATTATAATCGCTACTGCTGCAATGATAATCCATAATATTATGGCACTCATACTTCCCCCTCCTCTTAATATTAATATAATACTATTGTATCATTTTTTAGAAAAAATTTGAAATTTTTTTACTGTATGTATTTATTATATTATACTTTTTAACTCTTTACAATATCCTTTTTATCTTTTTATATAGTAATTATAACTATTTTATTATTCTTTTCTATTTCTTTTACTCTAATATCATTGATTTTCTATAGTTTTCCTTTTATTATTTAAATAGTTACTTTTGAATTTATTATCTTAAAAGAGTTAAAATATTATTATTAATATTTAGATTGGAGAGATTTTATGGACTTTATAAAAGTTGCTGCTGCATGTCCTATTACACGTGTTGCAGATATTGAATATAATTTAGAAAATATCCTTTTATGTCTTGATGATGCACATAAAAACGAAGCCAAGGCAATTGTATTTCCAGAACTATGCATAACTTCATATAGTTGTGGAGATTTATTTATGCAGTATAATCTTTTAGAAAAAGCTACTTTAGCAATTTCTAAAATAGTAGAGAAAAGCACTAACTTAGATATGTTAATAGCTGTTGGTGCGCCTTTAAGCTTTAAAAACACCTTATTTAATTGTGCTTACATAATATTTAATGGAAAATTACTTGGAATTGTTCCTAAATCATATATTCCTAATTACAGTGAATTCTACGAAAAACGTTGGTTTAGTGAAGGTCTTGGAATAATTGATGAGAAAGTTAATTTTGAATTCCAAAAGGATGTTCCTTTTGGAACTAACTTAATTTTTAATTCTGGAATATATTCCTTTGGATTTGAAGTTTGTGAAGATCTTTGGGTTACTATTCCTCCAAGCTCTTATCTTTCTCTTTTAGGAGCAAATATTATAGGAAATTTATCTGCTTCTAACGAGTTAGTAAGTAAGAAAGACTATAGAGAAGCTTTAATATCTAATCAAAGTGCTAGATGTATGTCTGCTTATATTTATTCATCTGCTGGAGTTCATGAGTCAACAACAGATCTTTTGTTTAGTGGCCATATGTTAATTTCTGAAAATGGAACTATGCTTAAAGAAAATGAAAGATTCCAAAGAGATAATGAGGTTATTTATTCATTTATAGATGTTTTTAGACTAAATAGTGAAAGGCTTAAAAATATAAGCTTTAGGGATGCATCAAGAGTACATCCTTTTGATGCAAATATAATTAATTTTAATTATAAAGAAAATAAACTAAATAATTTTGATAGATATATAGATAAACATCCTTTTGTTCCTTCAAATGCAAAACAAAGAGAAGAAAGATGCAAGGAAATATTTAGTATTCAAGCAGCTGCACTTGCTAAAAGAATGGAACATACCAACTTAAAAAAAGCTGTTATAGGTATCTCTGGAGGACTTGATTCTACATTAGCATTACTAGTAGTTGTAAAAACCTTTAAGCTTTTAGGTATAGATAATAAAAATATAGTTACAGTAACTATGCCAGGCTTTGGTACTACAGATAGAACATATAATAATGCTTTAACTTTATGTAAAGAGCTTGGCTGCGATTTAAGAGAAATCAATATAGTTAAGGCAGCCTTACAACATTTTGAAGATATAGGTCATGATAAAGATATACATGATGTAACTTATGAAAATGTTCAAGCAAGAGAAAGAACACAAATACTTATGGATATAGCTAATAAAGAAGGTGGCTTACTAATTGGAACTGGGGATCTTTCAGAGCTTGCTCTTGGATGGTGTACTTACAATGGAGATCATATGAGTATGTATTCTGTAAATCCATCTATTCCAAAAACTTTAGTTAGATATTTAGTTAGATATGTAGCTGAAAAGGAATCTTCTAAGGAAGTATCTGAAACCTTATTAGATATATTAGATACTCCTGTTAGTCCAGAATTATTACCAAAGGATGATAAAGGAGAAATTGCTCAAAAAACAGAAGATATAGTTGGCCCTTATGAATTACATGATTTCTTCTTATATCACTTTATTAAAAATGGATCTTCTAAGGAAAGAATTAAGTTTTTAGCCATAGAAGCCTTTAAAAATGATTATAGCACTGAAGAAATAGAGAAATGGCTAGATAAATTTATTTATAGATTCTTTACTCAACAATTTAAAAGAAGTGCTTTACCAGATGGACCAAAGGTCGGTAGTATATCACTTAGTCCTCGTGGTGATTGGAGAATGCCTTCTGATGCTTCCTTTAACTCATTTAAGTAAATTAAAAGGAGCTGTCGCGACAGCCCCTTTTTTAAATCTTTTTCTTTTTTCTATATTGCAATGGTGTCTTTCCCTTTAGTTGTACAAATTTATTTATAAAATAATCAGTATTGTTATACCCAACTTGTTCTGAAATTTTATATATTTTCTCTTTACTATTTATCAATAACTCTTCTGCTTTATCAATTCTATAAGCATTTAGATAATCTTTAAAACTCATATTATATTGCTTTTTAAATACTTGTCCTAAATAGGCACTGTTAATATAATATTTTTCACCTAAGGATTTTAAACTTAATTTTTCCATATAATGATCTGATATTTCTTTATTAATATGATCTAATATTCCTTGAGAATTATTTTGTCTTAGTTGTACTAAATAATTTGAAAATTCTATTGATAACTTCTTTAAATGCTTAGCACTTCCTCTACTCATATTCCCATTAAATATTCCTAAACTTATATATTGAGCTATTTTTTCTTGATTTACATTTTCATCTATATTTTTAGCTGTATTTATAAGATTACATAATAAATAATTAATATTTATAGATATAATTTCTAAATCTATATAGTGATTTTTAAAGCTATTATAGAATTCATCAATACAGGTTATAATATCTTCTGTAAAATTTTCTTCAATTGCTTTAATTAAATTATCCATATATCTTTTTTCAATAGTATAGGTTTTAGGATTATTCATTACGTCATCATAATATAATATCTTACTGTCTATGGAGAAACTTGAAAGCATTTTAGCTATAATAGCTGATTTATAAGATACCTCAAGGTCTTCTATTCTATCCACCCTTTGTCCTATGTAAATGAAAAAATCATACATATACCCTTCTTTTATATAGGTTATAAGATTTGATATATATTCCTTTTCGCTAATACACTTTTCTCGTGAAAGTCTTTTTTCATAAATAAATCCAACATCATAACAGTCTTTTTCATTATTCACATCAAATATAACGTTATAGTAATCCTTATCTAGCCACTCTAATATTCTTTTATACAACTTATGCTGTCCTAGTCTTTTATCTTCATGAGACATATTGGAGTATTTATCTTCATTATAGTTAACTTCAATATTTATATATCTAATTTCACTTTTATGATCAAGTTTATTTTTTATATAATTTATACTTTTTTTATCAAATCGCCCTGATATTAACTCACATATATATTTATCATAAATAAGCTTTTCATTATTTTGTCTTTCTTCATTTTCAAGAGATACTTTAATATACTTCTCTTTTATTTTTCCTAATGAATTTATAAGTTCATCTCTTTGTATAGGCTTTAAAATATAATCTTGAACATTATATCTTATAGCTTTTCTAGCATATTCAAACTCACAATATCCACTTAAAACTATAAAACTAATTTTTCTTTTTACACTTTTATATACATATTCTATAAGCTCAAGACCATCCATCTCAGGCATTTTTATATCTGTTATAACTAAATCAATATCTTTTTCTTTTATTTTTTCAATAGCTTTTAACCCATTTTCAGCTTCATCTACAATTTCATATCCATATTTCTCCCATTCAATTAAAACCCTTAGACCTTTCCTTATAAATGGTTCGTCATCCACTATTAAAGTTTTAATCATAAAATTCTCTCCTTTTTTGAAATTCCTCTATAGATATTTTTATTGTAATGTCTGTTTCCTCTCCTTCTTCACTATCAATTTCGAAAGTCATATTATTATTAAAGTACATCTTCATTCTTAAATAAGCATTAAAAATACCTATACTCTTTTCTTCATTCAATGAATCAAAGTTAAAATTTTCTATACCATTTCTTATTTTATTTAGTGTTTCATTATTTATTCCTTCTCCAGTATCTGAAATTTCCATATACAAATATTCATCATCCTTAAAAATCGAAACACTTATACCTGCATTATAAGAAATTCTCTCTATTCCATGAATACAAGAGTTCTCTACAAAGGTTACTAATGACAGCTTTGGTATTTTATAATTCTTACAATCTTCTCTAACATAACAATTATAAGATAATTTTTCTCCAAATCTATATCTTTGAATATCAATATAGCTATTTACAAACTTCATTTCTTCTTCTATTGTAATATTATCGTTACCCCAATTTATTGTTCTTCTAAGAAGAACAGATAGCTTCTCTATTATTTCAGCAGTTTCTTCTTCTTTTTTTATAAGACTTCTCATTCTTATAGTCTCCAAAGTATTAAACATAAAATGGGGGTTAATTTGACTCTGCAATGCTTTTAATTCGGCTTGCTTTGTAGCTAATTGCAGAATCTTTTTCTCAGCATCTTCTTTAAAAACTACCTCTATTAGCTCTTTAATTTTAATAACCATTAGATTATAGCTTTTCATTAAACTACTTATTTCATCATTTCCTTCAATGCTATCTATTACATAAAACTCTTCATTTTCTACTTTACCTAAATAAGTATTAATAAGATTAACCCTATTTTCTAATGATTTTGATATTAAGCTTATTATTATTGTTGGTAACACTAAGTTAAAAATAATTAAGAGTGAAAAAAGTTTTCTTGAATCTTGAAGATTTAAAAATAAACTTTCATAATCCTCTGTAAAGATAATATCCCAATCATTCTTTGATTCTTTTAATTTAATTTTCTCTCGAACTAAAACTTCATTCATATTTATTATATCTGTTTTTTTAAAATCTTCCTTCGGAGAATATATACCTTTATTAGATAGTAATATTAAATCATCATTTACAATATATAAACTCTCTTTCATTTGTTCATTTAATATATTACTTAATAAAGCTTCATAATTTATATCAATCTTAACAACTTTTTCTCTTTTATCATTAAAATAATCTAATTTCCTTACTATGCTTATAATTCTACTAGCACTATTATCAGGAAATATTTTTCTATCTTCATCATACTCAACTGTTATAGTTGTACTTTTATCATTATCATGATATTGTTTATACCACTCTTTATTTTTTACTTCTGGTGTTAATTTAAATATATTTGCACTATTAATTATAGTGTTATTATCAACATAAACATTAATTCTATATATATGCTGAGGATTATAGTAGTCTTTTATTGCAGTATTTTTTAATAGCTTGAAATAATTATCATAATAATCTACTGGAAACTTATATTCACTTGCTATTATCTTATTTAAATCTTCGTCTGAATTTATATGATTAGTTAACATCATACATTCTTCTATAACAGCATTTAGGTTAAATGTCACTCTATCTATTACATGTTCTATATTAATTCTTTGTTCCTTTTTCTCATTACTTCTTACTGTATATAGCATTAAGCTATTAGTAATAATCATGGGAATTAATACACAAACAATATAAATAATTAATAATTTATATTTAATACTACAATTATTTAATGAATACCTTTTCTTCATTTTCTTACCTTTCATCTTTATACTATAATCAGTCTCTTAGTGGTAAAATTCTAAATACAAAATAATCTAATAATTTTCTTCTGTAGTAAATGGAGAGGCTGGAAGCCCTTCCTTATTATATAGATTTATATTCCTTGGTCCATTTTCATATGCATATCTTACATATTTCGGGTTATGAACTTTATTACTCCACACTTCTATATAATCTTCTTTAATATTTGAATTAGCCTTATAATAAGTATTATCCTCTCCGCATATTTCAAAATTATTTAAATCCCCCTTTATACTTAGGAGTTCACTTTTATCCTTGTTGAAATATATGTTTATTTTATTTTCACATTTTTCCATGTACTTATATAACGGGCCATTGCATGTTATGTCTTCACCATAATACTTATTAATAGCTAATAAAGCTAATCTTCTTGCAACTTCCTTTTTATTAAATGGATGAAGCTCATTATTTTCTCCAATATCCATTGTTACTGCCATTCCAGTATTAAAGTTTTTTAGTGATCTTCTTTGAGCTTCCCTTAACCTAGCCCAGTTGTAATCCTTTGAAGAATTTGATGGATCAGAATAGTTAGCAAGCTGTACATATAAAAAAGGAAAATCTCCTATATTCCAATCTCTACGCCATTCTTTTAACATAACTTCAAATAAATCCTCATAATCATCTGGATAACCAGTATTGGACTCTCCTTGATACCATATTACTCCAGATATTACGTAGTTACTAAGTGGGTATATAACAGAATTATAAAAACCAGTAGGCATATACTCAAAACGAGTTATATCAAAATTTGCAGGCATTTCACATCCTATCTTATATTTCCATCCACCAGATAATTCAACTTCTTCATTATCAAATACTAATTTATAAGGCTTATCACCTATAAACCCACCTATACTAGTACAACTTGTAATTCTTAGTGCTATTACATTTCTGCCTTCCTTCAAAATCCCCCTATTTACTAAATATTTTCTAGGTGGATATCTATATTCAGTTCTTCCAACTAAAACTCCATTTATATATGCTTCATCAGCATCTAAAATATTTCCTAAATAAAGATTTGCTTCACTAGTTGATAGATTTTTAGGCAAATAAATTTCTTTTCTAAACCATACTGTTCCATTTACTTTATCTAGAACTGTATCTCTCCACATACCTGGAATTACATATTCCTCCCAATTAGAGTCATCCAATTCTTCTAAATTCCACTTATTTATTCCTTCATCCTTTAAATCTCTCTCTACAAACCAAGAACTTACTCTATCATTATCTTCTTTTTGCTTACTTATCACATAATTAGTATCTTTGTTCCTTGCAATTAAGCTATCAAATCTAGGAAAACTTCTCAATGCTTCTTCACTTATCCAAGATTCTATTGGAGTTCCTCCAACTGCTGTTGAAATCAGTCCTATTGGAACTTTATATTTGCTATATAATTCCTTTGCAAAAAAATATCCTACTGCACTAAATTCTAATACCGCTTCTTTAGTTGCAGGTTTCCAAACCCCATAATCTAACTCCTCTTGCTTACCATTAAGATTATAATTTTTACTTGCTAAGAACTGTCTTATATTATTATTAGAATAATTAGTTACTTCACTTTCATACAATTCCATTACCCTTTCTATAGGTAATTCCATATTGGATTGTCCACTACATAACCATACATCTCCAATTAAAATATCTCTAATCCTAATTTCCTCATCTCCACTTATTACCATTTCATAAGGTCCACCGGCTTCTAGATTATTTAATTTAACTTGCCATTTTCCTTCTCCATCTACAAGAGCTTCATATGTTTCATTTAAAAAATTAACCACTATTTTATTACTTTTATTAGATTTTCCATATATTTTAGTTTTATTTCCACGTTGAATAACCATTCCATTACTTAAAATACTAGATAAATTAATATCACTCATAGTTAAAAATCCTTTCAAAACTAAATATTGTCATATTCAAACCATAAAAAGTCAGAATAATTCTTACTTTGATAACCATTACTTGTGGAATACATACCTATAGTACATCCAACAAAACCGCCTGCAACTTCTGTACTTAAATATCTACTATCTAACTCTTCTGTTAATAAAATATAATTAATCCCATCTATACTATAATAAAAATCTAACTTTTTGTTTCTACTTACTATTTTTAATATTAATCTTTCACAGTCTAAATTAATCTCTTCAATTAGTTCATTACTTATATTATTACATTTTACAACCCTCAACACTTTTTTTCCATTATTTATAGAATATTCATATCTTAAATTATATAAATTATTTTGAACTATAGCTAATCCTGCGCTTTCATATTCATTCTTAGGATTAAATTCCATCATTGTAGAAACTAAATAGTTATCTTCTTCCTGTCTTACACATACATAAGCTGGATTATCCAAACCCTCTATAGTCACATCCTTTAGATATAAGCGTAAAGCTCCTTTTCTTTCAGTAAGTGAATATAGATTTTCACTTGGGTTTCTTAGAACTAAAAATTTATAGTCTAATTTATCACCATAAAAATGATAGCATTTTTCTTTTATTTCACTTTTATGTTCCCTAGTATTTATTTCTTGAGATAATTCTAGCTTACCCTTTCCTTTATTTATAACTGGCCACCCATTTTCCCAATTAACCTTTGCTAAAAACGTTTCTCTTCCTGTGTTAGTATATCCTTCTGCTTGCCTAGTAGCTAGCATTACTATAAACCAATCACCATCTTCAGTTTTTACTAAGTCTCCATGACCTACATTTTTTACTGGATACTCTTCTCCTAAATGCCTATGAGTAATTATTGGATTTCTAGGATTATTTTCGTATTCTCCATAAATGGAATTGCTTCTTGCAATAGTAATGCAATGATCTGGTCCTGTTCCTCCCTCTGCAATCATTAAATAATAATATCCATCTATCTTATATAAATGAGGTCCTTCTGGCCAAATGACATTATTCATAGCTCCATTCCAAATATCATGACTTTCTCCAATTAACCTCATATTTACTAAATCTATTTCTTGAGACCATATATACCAATCACCATTATATTTTACTCCATCTCTATTTGGTCTAGTTCCTACATAGTAAGTCTTTCCATCATCATCAAAGAATAGGCTTGGATCAATGCCCTCTGCTCCTTCAATCTTATATGGATCAGACCATGGTCCTGCTGGATTCTCCGCTGTAAATATAATGTTTCCCTCATGAGGAATGTTAGTTGTAATTAAATAATATATTCCATTGTTATAACGAATAGTAGGTGCAAAAATTCCTTGAGAATGCTCTATCCCCTTAAAATTCACTTGATTCTCTCTATCAATAACATTTCCTATTTGTCTCCAATTAACTAAATCCTTACTGTGGAAAACAGGGATTCCAGGAAAATAGGAAAATGTAGAATTAACAAGATAATAATCTTCTCCTACTCTACATATTGATGGATCTGGATAAAATCCCTTTAATATTGGATTTTTCATTAATACAGTCATTCTACTTCCCTCATTTCTTTTATTAAAAAATCTTTTGTTACCAAATTTTATAATTCCCACTTAGAGCTAGAAAAGAAAATAAATATAAACAATTATCGTAATATCTTCTCTCACCTTTTCTTAGTGGCGTATTCCAAAACTTATCTACACATACCTTTTTATATTTGCCCTTACTAGCTAAAGATGCCATTGCATTTGTTGCAATAATTGCTACTGGATGAAGGGCTTTTTCATTTATAATTGTTCCATCTATTTCATATACTAAATCTTCTTTTCCCTTTACAGTTTCACAAAAGAATCTTTGTATATTATCAGCACATTCACATTCCCATTCTGAGCCTTTAAACCATTCATAATCTAATCCTATATTAGCAGCAACTCTATAGGAATCACTATAATATCTTTGTCTATTATCTCTGGTAATTGGTGTTCCATCATAATGAGCATATTCTGGTGCTAATCCTGTAACTGGATGACATGCTTTTTTTAAATATTCTCTACTATTTTTAGCAGCTTCCTTCCAATATTCCTTATCTTCCTCATAGCACCAAAGAGAAAATAACTCATAAAAATGAGGTAAGTGATATGATGGATCAGTGAAATTTAAACCTGGAACAAATTTTATTAATTTATTCTTTGGTTCCCACATAGGAGGTCCGTCATTATTTTCTCCTTTATGAATACATGTATATAATAAATCCTTAGCTTCTTTTGAATAATTATATATTCCTTCACCATCTCCCCATCTATGAGAAGCGAAAAATAATGCCATTGCAAAAAACTCTTCACCATCTGGGGCTGGGCCATCTGAATATTTAACACCTTCAGGACTTACTGACCATGCAAAATATCCTGCATTAATCCCCTCTTCAAGATACATAAATTTTTTAGAAAAATTCCATAATGAATCAAATTCCTTTTTCATATTTCTTTGAACACACATCATCATTGCATATGACATACCTTCTGTTCTAGCATCGTTATTTCCAGTATCAATAAAGCAAGCTGTATTTTCATCTAAAATATGATAAAATCTTTCTTCTTCATCATAAAAAATAGTTTCATAAATCTCATCTAATCTTTTCTCTATATCACTTAAGGAATACCCATACTCTAAAAATAAATTAGTATATTCATTTTTAATACTCATTATTCCTTAACACCTCCAATAGTTAAACCAGATACAAAGTATTTTTGTAAGAATGGATATAAACATACTATTGGGAATGCTGTAACTATTGTAATTGCAGCACGAATAGATCTAGGTGTTACTATACTTCCAGCATTTTTCATCATTTCAGCTGTTCCTGTTCCACCACCCTGTTGAGTTGTTGATGATAATAACTTCATTAACTCATATTGTAATGTTGTAAGCTTAGGATTTGCTGAAGCATATAGCATAGCATCAAACCAAGAGTTCCATTGGTTTACTGCAATAAATAACGCTACTGTTGCAAGAACAGGCTTACATAGTGGAAGTATTATTTGCATAAAGATTCTGAATTCTCCAGCTCCATCAATTTTAGCAGATTCTATTAAACTTTCTGGCAAACCATTTATATAAGTTCTAATTACTATCATATTAAAAGCACTAACTAATCCTGGTAAAATATAAACTAAAAAGTTATTTAATAATCCTAATTCTTTTATTAAAATGTAATTTGGAATCATTCCACCATTAACATACATAGTCAATACGTAAATAAATGATATGCTTTTCTTAAATACAAAATCCTTTCTACTTAAAACATAAGCTAGCATTGCTGTTAAAAATACTTGTACAACAGTTCCAATTACAGTTCTTGAAACTGAAATAAATGCTGCTTGCTTTAAATTTGGATTATTGAAAACAGTTTGATAATTTTTTAATGTAAACATTCTAGGCCATAAGTATACTCCACCTCTTACAGAATCTATTCCATCATTAAAGGATATGGCTAAAGTATTTAGTATTGGATATAAAGTAACTATTACAAAGAAAATCATAAATATTAATAAAAATATATTAAAAACTATATCGCCTTTACTTTGCTTCTTTAAATTTATATTTAACATAAGTCCTCCCCCTTAGAATAATCTTTCTTCGCCCATTGATTTTGCAAGTTTATTAGCTAAGAATATTAATATGATACTTATTACACTTTTAAATATACCAGCTGCAGTAGCTAAAGAGTAATTACCTAAGCTTATTCCATACTTTAGAACAAAAATATCTATAGTTTGTGATACTTGTTGTATTAATCCATTTCCTAATAAATATTGAACTTCAAATCCAGCATTTAGTATATTCCCTATGTTTATTAATAGTAATATAAATATTGTAGGCTTTATTCCTGGCAAGGTTACATGTAACATCTTTTGAAATCTTCCTGCTCCATCTATTTCTGCTGCTTCATACAAATCTGGATTTATAGAAGTTATAGCAGCTAAATAAATAATACTTCCCCACCCCACTTCCTTCCATACATTAGCTAGTCCTACTATACCCCAGAAGTACTTAGTATCTGCAAAGAAGTTTATTGGTTTTTCTAGTACGTTAAACCAAACTAATAATTGATTAATTATTCCTGTCTCTGGTGATAAAACTTCAGCAACAATTCCAGTTACAATTATCCAAGAAAGGAAGTGTGGTAAATATGATACTGTTTGTATAAATTTCTTAGATAACATATTTTTCACTTCATTTAAAAGTAAAGCAAATCCTATTGAACAAACAAAACTTAATATTAAATTTATTAAACTCATTGCTAAAGTGTTTCTTATTACATTTAGAAAAGTTGGATCAGAAAATAAGAATTTAAATTGATCAAATCCTACCCATACTTGATTGAAAAGACCTTTTGCAGGCTTAAAATTTTGAAAGGCCATTACCCATCCTAAAAGAGGAGCATAGCAAAAAATAAGTACATATATAATAAATGGAATTGACATTAAAACTAAACTTTTCTGTTTCTTTATTGTATTCCACAAACTATTTTTAGGCTTTTTTTCTGCATTTAAAGTTGTTTTTTTAAGTTCTAATTGCATCCCAAAACTCTCCTTTTTTATTTACTTTAATTTTAAATAAGGGGGAAGTTTTTTATACTTCCCCTATTTTTTATTTATTAAATAATTCTGCTCTTCTCTTAGCTTCTTTAAGTAATGCTTCTTCGTAAGCTTTAACATCTGCTTGGGTTGTTAAAGTAGTTTGATATTCGTTCCAAGTTTTTTCGAAATCGCTTGTTCCAGTCATAACTACCTTAGGAAGCCATTGCTTCTTTATTTCATCCATTTTTTGCATTGCTATTCCAGCTGGTGTCTCTGCTGTTAAAGTTCCTGCAAATGAATATATTGGGAACCAAGGTTGATTCTTTTCAGGAGGTTCTGGCATAAAGTCAGTAAACTTTTCATATCCATATTTATCTAATATATTTTTATCTACTGCACTTAAAGAATCATAGAATTCTTTTGGTTGTTCAACTGGTATTACAGCATTACCATCTGCTAATATTCCTCTGAATTGTGGCATATATGTGTACATGCATAAGTTTTCATTAACCCAATCTTGATTTCTATTATTTGTTCTTTGTTCTTCAGTTCTGTAGAATAAACCGTCATCTCCAACTTTATAATCTACATCTTTTTCTCCCCAGTATCTTAATGTCATTACTTCATCGCTTAACAAATCATTAATAACTTGTAAAGCACCTTCTACATCTTCGCAGCTTACTGTTATTCCAAGTCCACCGCCTGCATTTATTGCTGCTCTATTTCTATAATTAGATTCTACATTTGAATCGAAAGTTAATCCTAAAGGTACCCAAGTTCTTTCGTCTAAACCTTGTTGAACTAAGGCTTGCTCTGCTGTTAGGAATTGCCATCCTTGATCTATCATTCCTAAAACTCTACCTGTTGAAAGTTTAGAAATATATTGATCGTAAGATGCTGTAAATGTTTCTGGATCTACTATTCCCTTATTAAACATTTCATTAAGCTTTTGGAAATATTGTTTTGCTTCTGGTATAGTATCATAACTTCTTAAAGTTATTTTATTTACATCTATGGCAGTATTATTATTACTAGGTTTTGGATCTATAGCAGCTTTACCATCATTAGGGTATCCAGCTAAGAATAGAGGTGGATTTTCTAAACAGAAATATCTCCAGTCATCTGATAATATTTCAAATCCAATAGTAGGTTGTCCATTTATTTCTGGATTTGCTGCTTTATATTTTTCAATTAAATCAAAGTACTCATCAACTGTCTTAATTGTAGGATAATTAGCCCATTCTAGCACTGCTTTTTGAATCCAGAAAGCTTCGTCATTGTGCTTTGTTGTCATATCCTTTCCTTTTACATTACCAAATTGAGGTATATAATAAATATGTCCGTCTTCTTTTCTTACCTTATCCCAGTCACTTTCTGACCATAAATTCTTTATATTAGGGTATTTATCTATATGCTCATCTAACGCTATTAGAGCACCTGCATCAACTAAAGCTTGTGTTCCATCTCCACCATCAATGAAGTCTGGATAATCGCCTCCTGCTATCATTACTCCTATTCTTTCCTTTGCAGTTTGACCTGTAAGCCATGTTTCAGTAATTTTAGCTCCTATTTTTTCTGCTATAGCTTTTTTAAGTCTATTATCTGGAACTTCTTTACCTGCTACTGCAAAAAAAGCACTAAATTCTTTAATTCCATCTTTATTAGCATTTGAATCTTTGTCTGTTCCCTTAGAACATCCAGCGAAAACGCTTAAAGCTACCATTGAAGTTAAAACTAAACTTAATAACCTTTTTCTTCTCATTTTTTCAAATCCCCTCATATTGTTTTCGTTTACATTGCATGCATACAAATTTTTCAAGATTTAAATCTATTAACTAAATTCTAACATTTACCATTTAAATAACAACCATTCAAATTATAGAAAAAAATAAGAAAAACTATAGATTAATATATTTTCCTATTTTTATTATCTGGAATGCCTGACATTCTATAAAAATAAGTATTTACTCTATCTCTCCATTCTCTAGCGTTATTTAATTGCTCTATTAATTTTTCTCTAACATGCATATATATTTCTTTATTTAAATTATTTTTTATTTCATCTAATTTTTCTATAAAGCATTCAACAAAGGAATATCCATCAAAATGCGAATCATATATATGTTGAATTACAGTTTTACCACTTTTTAATACATGATTATAATTTACATTATGAAAAAATAGTAGTAATTCATCAGCACATCTATTTATATCTTCATAAACTTCCTTTAAAGGTGAATTATATTGGTTAATATATCTTGTACCACTTTTTATAGTTCTATCTATTCCTAAGCCTTTATTATTAGCTCTATTATAGGTTCCCCATGGAGAATACTCATAACCATCAATATCTGGTCCATAATGATGCCCTGTTGATACCATCCATCCAATTCCTAAAGGTACTGTATAATTTTCATAAGTTTTCCAAGAATTTAATAAAATAAAACTAATATTATTTACTACTTTTTCATTATTTCCAAAGGTAAGTTTTATCCATTCATCTACAATTTCTTCAGTGGTTATTTTACTATTCCATATTAATCTGCCATAGCCATAAAGATTTCCTTGGGCTAAAAAGCTTCCTGTCCAATTCAAATCATTTCCAATGTTAGATATTGCAGCTACCCCTTTTATTCTCTCTCTTACCTCTTTATCTTCTCCTTCAGCATAAGTATTAAATTCTAAAATTTCCTTCCACCATGGAACTAAGAAACATATATCTTTTTGTTGTCCTGTATATTCTTGAGTTATCTGTAATTCTAGTATTTTATTTGTATTATTCATTGCTCCAAATAAAGGTGAAATAGGTTCTCTAACTTGAAAATCCATAGGTCCATTTTTAATTTGTAAGTATACATTATCTAAAAACTCTCCATCTAATGGATTAAAGCAATCATAAGCCGCTTTAGCTCTATCAGTTGAATAATCACGCCAGTCCTGTTTACAATTATAAACAAAACATCTCCATATTAATATTCCTCCATAAGGTTTAAGAGCTTTAGCTAGCATATTTGCCCCTTCTGCATGATTTCTTCCATAAGTAAATGGTCCTGGTCTTCCTTCTGAGTCAGCCTTTACCATAAATCCACCTAAATTAGGAATTGAATTATAAACAAACTTAGCTCTATTTTCCCACCAATTAATTACATCTTCTTCTAGTGGATCTGCTGTACTTAATTCATTTAATGTAATAGGAGCTGCAAAATTAATACTAATATATACTTTTATTCCCCACTTACACATAATATCATTAAGAATTTTTATCATATCTATCTTAGTATCTATAAAATAGGTTTCCTCTTTATGGACATTTGTATTATTTACAACAATTCCATTTATACCTATAGAAGCAAGTAGTCTAGCATAATCATTAATTCTTTCTAAATCTTCTGCTAAGCCATATTCATCATTAAAAGCTTCACGTATTAAATCACTACTAGCAGGTATTCCAATAGCTCTCATTATTTCTTTCATTCTGCTCTTATTTCTTACACTTTCATAAAATATTGAACTTCCAGCAAAGCCTCTTTCAACTGTTCCATCTATATTATCCCATTGATTTATTAGTCTTAATTTATTTTCTGGATTTTCTACTATTGAAATTTCAGATACTTCCTTATTCTCTTCTAGTAATCTTAATAAATGGAATACACCATATAAAATAGCATTCTCATCATAACCTAAAATACTTATATATCCCCTATCCTTATCTAAAGAAGTTTTTTTGATTTCATATCCATTTTCTTTTAACCCTTTAGTTTTTTTAATTCCTAGTTTAATATACTTATTTTCTTTTATATCCCTTTCATTTGAATATATCTTTTGTTTTATATCTTTATCAGAAGTATAAGTTATTGCTTTTTCTAATTCTAATAGAGCACTGTTTATAATATCACTAGATTTTGCTTGTAAATATATATTATTTAAATATTTTTTATACTTAGAATTTTTTATATTTCTATAACTAAGCCAAGCTAAATACATATCATTATTTTTGTCTATCATTTAAACTCTCCTTAATAAATATAAATTTATTTAATATATTTTCTTATTAAAACTCCATCTTAAATGCGTATTTATAATAAAAATTTTATCATTTGAAAATATCATTAACAACAATACATATTATAGTAAAAAATACTAATAATTTTATATAATATAATTATTACTAATATTAGCCTTAAACTAATATATATAGAAAAAATAAATCGGTACTAAACTAATGATTATATAAAAAACTCTAGTTTAGTACCTATCACTTGTTTATATTTTTTATAGTTATTCAACTTCAATTGGTGCTTCAACTGGTATTTCATTATTATTAGCTCCAATTAAAAGCAATGGTCTTTTATATAAAAGCATAGCTACTATCATAATTACTGAAGAAAATATAAATATAATAGATACACTTATTTTATCAAATAGATATCCATACATCATATTGCTTAATGGAATAGCAATCATACACCCTGTAGTCATAACTGTTCCTACTCTTCCCATAAAATCTAATGGTACAATTGATTGAAAATTTATCTCTGCAAACATATTTCCAAGACTTATGAAAATAAAAAGAATAAAATTTACACTGATAAGTAACAAAAATAAGTATATAGTACTATTTTCCATAGCTACAAAATAATCAAAGGTTACAATTGCATACCCTAAAATTATAAATGAAGCCATCATAAAGCAAACATATATGTTTTTGCCTATAGAATTTTTTTTAGAAAACCACTTTATAAAAAAAGTAGATACTATGGTACCAATAACTGTAACAGATTGTAATAATCCATATTGAAAATCCGAAATCCTTAAAGTTATCTTACTAATAAAGGTAATTCCTACATTAAGTGATCCAAATGCAAAATTTAAAATAATTGCTAAACTAATTATATTTATAATGTCCTTTCTTTTTTTAACAAAGTTTAGTCCTTCTTTAAATTCTCCTAAAAAAGCCTTCATTGAGATTTTTTCTTTATTTTTAGCACTTCTAGGTATAACTAAAAACAATTCTGAAATAGCTGATAAGAAGAATGAAATTGAATTTATTATAAAAACTCCCATTAGCCCCAAGCTTCCATAGACCAAAGCAGCAATTGCAGGTGATACAACACTTCCAATAGACATAATCAATGAATTTAAGGCATTTGCATCTACTAATTCTTCTTTTTTTGTAATAGTAGGGATTATTGTTTGTAAGGCAGGACTATCTATAGTTGAAATTACAGAAAGTATTATAATCATTATATAAATATTTACTAATGTCATTTCTCCTGTAACAACATATATAACTGCAAAAATACTAACCAACACTCCACTTATTAAGTCTAAAACTATTAATATATTTTTTCTATAAAACCAATCTACTATAACGCCAGCGAAGGGACCAAGTATAAGCTGTGGAATAATTGAAATTGCAAGGATAGATGCGAACTTGCTTGCAGAACCAGTGGTGCTTAAAATATATAAAGATAGTGCAAATCCTTGCATACTAGAGCCAATTAAAGATGTAATTTTCCCAAACATTAAAAGTGAAAAATTCTTGTCATTCAAAAGTTTAAATTTCATTTTTCCCCCTTTTCACATCATAAATGTGTATTAATTATAAATTTTATTAATCGTAACATTGTTTTATTCATATCTAATAAAAATCAATATTATTTTAATATAATATTATTATATCGTAACATTGTTACACCTGTAAATATAATTCTACACTTTATCTAATTTGAATTGTATAAAAATAAAAGGTGAATTCCATGGAATTCA
>NZ_JABUTB010000022.1:17468-39171 GCF_021443865.1 Clostridium sp. | reverse complement strand
TGGTTTATTTTACTTAACTTATTTTCTGTTCAATTTTCAAAGACCATTTTCTTCGCCGCTCTCAAGCGACTTCATTATATTATCATTTGTCTTACTGTTTGTCAACAACTTTTTCACAAGTTTTTTTAACTTGTTTGTTGCTATCTCTCAGCGACGAGATTTATCTTATCATGTTATATAATTTATTTTATATACATTTCTTATTATTTAAATAAATTATTATAAAAAATCTCTAATTTTCTATTTTTATCTCTATTATTCTAATATTGACACGCTAGGATAAGATTACGTTGTAAATCTCCTTATATATATTATCTAACTCATTATTAGGCCTTAAATAACAAAAACTGAAGTTAACTTTATAGTATAAATATAAAGTTACTTCAGTTTTTTAGATGATATTTAATCTACTTATTCTTCAATATCATTTAACTCTTCTTTAATTTCTATATCCTCTTCGATATTATTAATCACAGGTTCTATTTCATTAAAGTTAATATCTTCTTCTAATTTTAATTGTTCTTCCTTATCTTCATTAGCTCCAGATATCTTTGCAATTGCAACTATTTTTTCTTCATCAGATGTTTTCATTAAAGTTACACCCATTGCTGATCTACTAGTAACTGAAATATCAGAAACATTAATTCTTATTGCGACTCCACTTGTATTTATCAACATAAGTTCATCTTCTAACTTACATACAGTTGCACCAACTACTTTTCCTGTCTTTTCAGATAGTTTATATGTTATTAGACCTGTTCCACCTCTTCTTTGTACTTTGTACTGAGTAATAGGTGTTCTCTTTCCAAATCCATTTTCACTTATAACTAATAAATCTTCTCCCTGAACTGCTATATCCATACAAACAGCAACATCATTTTCTTTTAAGTGTATAGATCTAACTCCTGCAGCTGTTCTTCCCATAGGTCTTACATCTTTCTCATTAAATCTAATAGCATTGCCTTCTCTTGTTGCTATTATTATATCTGCATCTCCACGTGTTACTTTAACCTTAAGAAGTTCATCTCCATCTCTTAAATTAATTGCTATTAATCCATTTTTTCTAAGGTTCTTGAATTCACATAGAGGTGTTTTCTTAACTAAGCCCTGCTTAGTTGCCATAAATAAGAAGCCTTCACTTATATCATCTCTTATAGTAAGTACAGTTTCTATTCTTTCATCTGCCTCTATTGCAATTAAATTAATTATATTAGTTCCCTTAGCTGTTCTTCCTGCATCAGGTATTTCATAAGCCCTTAACTTATAAACTCTTCCTCTATTCGTAAAGAATAATACATCTGAGTGAGTAGATGTTATACTAACATGTTCTACAAAGTCATCTTCCTTGGTAGACATTGCTTGTATTCCTCTTCCCCCTCTTCTTTGTGATGAATAAGTATCAGCAGATATTCTCTTTATATATCCTGAATGAGTTAATGTAACTACTACCTCTTCTTCTTGAATAAGATCTTCTATATCTATTTCATTCATTACTTTTTCTATAGAAGTTCTTCTATCATCACTATATCTTCTTTTTATTTCACTAAGCTCATCTTTAATTACTGATAATAATTTTTCTTCACTTGCTAAAATTGAATTTAGGTATTCTATTTGTTTCATAAGTTCAGCATACTCTTCCTCAATTTTATCTCTTTCAAGTCCTGTTAATCTTCTAAGTCTCATTTCTAATATTGCTTGAGCTTGCTTGTCACTTAAATTAAATCTTTCGATTAAGGTGTTTCTTGCTATTTCTGATGTTTTAGAAGATCTAATAATACTTATAACTTCATCTATGTTATCAAGAGCAATTATTAATCCTTCTAAAATGTGTGCTCTAGCTTCAGCCTTATTAAGTTCAAATACAGTTCTTCTAGTTACTACTTCCTTTTGGAAGTTTATATAATTAACTAAAACTTCTTTTAAATTTAAAACATGTGGCTCATTGTTTACAAGAGCTAACATAATAACACCAAAAGTATCTTGCATTTTTGTATGCTTATACAATAGATTCAAAATTACATTTGGATTAGCATCTTTCTTTAATTCTATAACAATTCTCATACCTTCTCTATCAGATTCATCTCTTAAATCTGATATTCCGACTATTTTTTTATCCTTAACTAAATCAGCTATATTTTCAATAAGTTTAGCCTTATTTACTTGGTATGGAAGTTCTGTAACTATAATTTTATGTCTATTATTCTCTTCTTCTATTTCTGCTTTAGCTCTAACTATTACTCTACCCTTTCCTGTTTCATAAGCAGCTCTTATTCCTGCCTTACCCATTATGGTAGCTCCAGTTGGAAAATCTGGTCCTTTTATTAAAGTCATTAAGTCTAAAACAGTAGCTTCTGGGTTATCAATAAGCATAATAGTTCCATCTATAACTTCTCCTAAATTATGAGGAGGAATATTAGTAGCCATACCAACTGCTATTCCTGATGATCCATTAACTAAAAGATTTGGATATCTTGAAGGTAATACTACCGGTTCCTTTTCTTCGCCATCAAAATTTGGAATAAAATCTACAGTATCTTTATTTATGTCTCTTAACATTTCTGCTGCTATCTTATTCATCTTTGCTTCTGTATATCTCATAGCAGCTGCACTATCACCATCTACAGATCCAAAGTTACCATGACCATCTACAAGCATATATCTCATAGAGAAATCTTGGGCCATTCTTACAAGGGCATCATATACTGAAGTATCACCATGTGGATGATACTTACCTAAAACTTCCCCTACTATTCTTGCACACTTTCTATAACCTTTTTCTGGAGCTAATCCAAGATCATTCATAGAGTGTAGTATTCTTCTATGAACTGGCTTTAATCCATCTCTAACATCTGGAAGTGCACGCCCAACTATAACACTCATGGCATAGTCAATGTAGCATCTTTTCATCTCTTTATTAATGTCTATATCTATAACTTTTCCTTCATTTAAGCTCATGTACCTCACCTCGCTTTAGCACTAAACGTCTAAGTTACTTACCTTCTTAGCATTTTTTTGTATAAATTCTCTTCTAGGTTCAACCTTATCCCCCATTAATATAGTGAATATTTCATCTGCTGCTATAGCATCCTCAATAGTAGCTTTTAATAATATTCTCTTTTCTGGATCCATGGTTGTATCCCATAATTGAGTTGCATTCATTTCTCCTAATCCTTTATATCTTTGAATATTAGTAGTATTATCTTTACCGCCAATTTCTCCAAGTATTGATTCAAGCTCTTGATCTGAATATGCATAATATTCTTTTTTATTTTTCTTAATTTGATATAGAGGTGGTTGAGCTATGTAAACATGCCCTCCATCTATTAATCCTCTCATGTATCTAAAGAAGAATGTTAATAATAATGTTCTAATATGAGCACCATCAACGTCAGCATCTGTCATTATTATTATTCTGTTATATCTTAATTTACTTTCATCAAAATCATCACCAATTCCAGCTCCAAATGCTGTTATCATAGATTTTATAGTATCTGCTGTTAATATTCTGTCTAATCTTTGCTTTTCAACATTCAGTATTTTACCTCTTAAAGGTAATATTGCTTGGAATCTTCTATTTCTTCCTTGCTTAGCTGATCCACCCGCTGAGTCTCCCTCAACTATATAAATTTCACATTCTAATGGATCTTTAGATGAACAATCTGCTAATTTACCAGGAAGCGTTGATCTTTCTAGAACTGATTTTCTTGTTAATTCTCTAGCCTTTCTTGCAGCATCTCTTGCTCTTGATGCCATTAAAGCTTTTTCTATAATTATCTTACCTACATTAGGATTTTCTTCAAGGAATATAGAAACACCCTCTCCAACTATTGAATCAACAACACTTCTTACCTCAGAATTTCCAAGTTTAGTTTTTGTTTGCCCTTCAAATTGTGGTTCAGATATTTTAACAGATACTACAGCTGTTAATCCTTCTCTTATATCATCTCCAGATAGATTTTTATCATTTTCTTTTAAGTGATTAAATCTCTTTCCATAATCATTTATAACTCTTGTTAATGCAGTTTTAAATCCTGATAAGTGAGTTCCACCTTCGATCGTATCTATATTATTAGCAAATGAATATAGATTTTCATTATATCCATCGTTGTATTGAAGTGATATTTCTGCGATTATTCCATCCTTTTCCCCTTCTACGTATATAGGATCTTGATGTAAAACTTCTTTATTTCTATTCAAATACGCAACAAATTCCTTTATACCACCTTCATAATGATATATTTCTTGCTTATCATCTTCTCTTTTATCAGTTAAAACTATTCTTATTCCTTTATTTAAAAATGCTAATTCTCTTAATCTATTTGCTAATATTTCAAAATCATATTCAGTCTCTTCAAATATTTCAGTATCTGGCTTAAATGAAACTTTAGTTCCATGATCTTCTGTAGAACCTATTACAGCTAAATCAGATATAGCATTTCCTCTAGAATATCTTTGTTGCCAAACTTCTCCTTCTCTTGATACAGTAACTTCGCACCATTCAGATAATGCATTAACAACTGACGCACCAACTCCATGTAATCCTCCAGATACTTTATATCCGCCACCGCCGAATTTACCTCCAGCATGTAGAACTGTCATAATTACCTCTACAGCAGATTTCCCCATCTTAGGGTGTATACCAGTAGGCATACCTCTACCATTATCTATTACAGTTATAGAATTATCTTCATTGATTGCCACTGATATTTCATCACAAAAGCCTGCTAAGGCTTCATCAATACTGTTATCAACTATTTCATAAACAAGGTGATGCAATCCCCTTGAACTAGTACTCCCTATATACATTCCTGGTCTTTTTCTAACGGCCTCTAAGCCTTCAAGAACCTGAATCTGACTTTCATCATAACTTTGTTTGTTATTTTCCAACATAATCTCCTCCTTTTACTGAACTTTTATTTTAACCCTATGAAGATTAAAAATTGGAATTATGGATTATAATCTGTATTTGTTCTTTTTGTTAAAGTTGAAGATGATATTGGTGATAAATATATTTTACTCATCTTATTAACTTCAGCTATAACAAAAGATTTAGGCTTTTCTTTTGAAATTCTTTCTACAAACCCATCTTCCTCTGCCATTCTTAAAAATGCACTTGTATCTGAGCTATACATAGTTGTTTGCAAATCAAAAATTCCAATTATGTCCTTAATCGGAACAACAACATTTTCTCCTAAATGTAAAAACATAAGAATTCCTCCCTTAATTTAGGATTTCACCATCCTTAACCTTAAAGACCCTAGAACTACTATCTAAATAATTTGTAAGATCCTCTATTCCTGTACATGTTATTATTGTTTGAATTTCACCTATGGTACTTAAAATATATCTCTTTCTATTGAAATCCAATTCCGATAAAACATCATCTAGCAATAATACTGGATATTCTGATGTTAATTCCTTTATTATCTTCAAAGAAGAGAACTTCATAGTAAGAACAGCACTTCTTTGCTGTCCTTGTGATCCAAAACTTTTAGTATCTATACCATTAATAAGCACAATAAAATCATCCCTATGTGGGCCAACGCTAGTTAATCCTTTTTCCATATCTTTATTTCTATTTCTTTTCAATTGCTCATAAAAACAATTCTCTATATCTTCTAGATTTTTTACTGTACTTATATATTTAAATTCTACATCTTCTTTTCCTGAAGATATATCCTTATGTATATTCTTTCCATAAAAATTTAACTTATTAATATAATTTAGTCTTTCTTTAATTATATTACAGCCAAAATTGGCTAGCTGAATATCATATATATCCAAAACATCTTTATCAACTTTTCTACTCTTTAAAAGTATGTTCCGTTCATTTAAGACCTTATTGTACTGAACTAGATTATAATAATACTTAGAACCTAATTGACATAATTCCATATCTATGAATTTTCTTCTTACACCTGGAGAATCTTTAATTATCCTTAAATCTTCAGGTGAAAACATAACAACATTAAAGTTTCCAAATAATTCTCCAATCTTTGAAGCTTTGATCTTGTTTATTCTTATTGCCTTTTTGCCATCTTTAAGTATATTTATATCAATAGTTTTATCCAATCTATCTCTACCAACTAAAACACTTACAAAGGCACTTTCCGCATTCCAATTAATTAATTCTCTATCTTTTGAAGTTCTATGGGATCTCGCAAATGCACAATAATAAATCGCTTCAAGAATATTAGTTTTTCCCTGAGCATTATCCCCCATAAATACATTTACATTTTTCCCCAGTGTTATATTTAAGGATTTATAATTTCTATAATTTAATATTTGTATTTTCTTAATATACATTACTTACACCTATATTTGATTATAACATATTAGAGGAATAAAAGTAATTATTCGGTTAAGAGTAATTAGATTACTCTATATTTCTCTCCATTAAACTCTACTAAGTCTCCTGGTCTAATCTTTTTTCCTCTTTGAGTACATACTTCCCCATTAACCTTAACCAATTCATCTAAGATATACATCTTAGCCTCTGATCCTAATGATGCAGCTCCACACCATTTTAAAAAAGAATCTAGTTTTATAAATTCGGTATTTATTTTAACTTCATTCATTTTCCAATTCTATGCATATAAATACAAACTTTATGCATATACTCCCTTCTATCTTAATAGTCTAACTGGTAATACTAAGTACTTAGAATTATCAGTGTTTTTGCATTTAATTACACAAGGACTTACACTTGAAGTCATTTCTAAAATAACTTCATCCCCATCTATATTTTTTAGAACATCAATTAAGTATCTTGAGTTAAATGCAATTTGAATTGACTCACCTTGCAGATTTATACTCACTTCTTCCCTAACCTTTCCCAATTGAGAATTGGATGTTATTATTACAGTCTCATCTTGAACATCTAATTTAATTAAATTACTATTACCATCCTTCGCCATAAGGGATGCTCTTTCAATACAATTTTGTAATTCTTGTTTTTTTACATCAATAGTAATCTTATGTTCTTGTGGTAATAAAGATATATAATTAACAAACTTTCCATCTAATAATCTAGAAATTATTTTAGTATCACTTAAATTAAATAAAATATGATTATTAGTAAAAGTAATTTTTACTATTTCATTTGTATCTTCTATTATTCTTGAAACTTCGTTTAATGTTTTTCCTGGAATAACCACTTCTATCTCATTATCATTATCTAAAAACTCTGATCTAATAGCTAATCTATATCCATCTAAAGCAACAAGATTTAAATTTCTATTTTTAACCTCAAATAATATACCCTGTAATATTGGTCTTGTTTCATCTTGAGCAATAGCAAAAGACGTACCCCTTATCATGCTCTTTAATATATTTTGAGGAACTTCTACTGATAAGTTTTCATTTATTTTAGGTAATTCTGGGTAATCTTCTCCATTCATATAAACTAAGTTGAAAACTGACTTTTCACAAGTTATTTGAATAATTTCATTTTCCAAAGTTTCTATAACAACATCTGAATTTGGAAGTTTTCTTATTATTTCTCCAAATATTTTAGAATCTATAACTAACATACCTTCTTCTACAATGTTAGCTTGAACCTTTGTTTCAATGGATACATCCATATCGGATCCTATTAATGTTAATTCATTATTTTTAGCTGTTATATATATTCCTTCTAGTATGGGCATTGTAGTTTTTCCTGTTATAGCCTTACTAGCAATAGATATACCTTCTTGTAGTTTTTGTTTTTCACATATGAATTTCATATAAAAACCTCCTTAATTTATGAACATAAAATATTAACAGAAATAATATAAATATATAGATAAATATATAGATAAATTATAATAATAGTAGTAGTAGGGGCTGTTGATATGTTGATAAGTACTATTAGCCCTTGAAAACACTAAAAAGTTAGTAAAAAAATAGTGTGGATAAGTGAAGCAAAAAATACATATCTTATCCACAGTATTAACAAGCAATATCGTTTTTAATAGTTATCCACAAACAATTCAATATATTTATGTACAGCTGTTAGTTAATTTTGAGTTAGTTTCTTTGTTATATCATTTACTGTATGTTGTAGGCTCTCATCAGTCTTTAAGTTATCAGATATTTTCTCATACGCGTGTATAACAGTTGTATGATCTCTTCCTCCAAACTCTTCACCTATTTTAGGTAAGGACATATCTGTGAGTTTCCTACTTAAGTACATTGCGATTTGTCTAGGATATGCTACATTTCTTGTTCTTCTTTGAGATTTTAAATCTTCTATTCTAAGATTAAAATAACCAGCTACAACGTCCTGTATAACATCGATAGTTATATTTTTATTTTGTTTATTTGAAATTATATCCTTTAATGCTTCACTTGCTAACTCAACAGTAATTGGTCTATTAGTAAGAGAAGAATAAGCTACTATTCTAATAAGTGCACCTTCTAATTCTCTAATATTAGACTTAATTTTAGTTGCAATATACACCATTACTTCATTAGCAACATTTAATTTCTCTACATCAGCCTTCTTTTTTAAAATAGCCATTCTAGTTTCAAAGTCTGGCGCTTGGATATCAGCTATTAATCCCCATTCGAATCTTGAACGAAGCCTATCTTCTAAAGTAGGGATCTCCTTTGGCGGTCTATCAGATGATAGAATAATTTGCTTATTAGCATCATGTAATTCATTAAATGTATGGAAAAATTCTTCCTGAGTTCTTTCCTTTCCAGCAATAAATTGAACATCGTCTATTAATAGTATATCTACATTTCTATATTTATTTCTAAATTCTTCATTTCTATCATCTCTAATAGCATTAATAAGCTCATTAGTAAATTTTTCAGAAGATACATAAACTACTTTTGCATTAGAGTTATTTTGAAGAACATAGTGTCCTATAGCATGCATTAAGTGAGTCTTTCCAAGACCAACACCTCCATAAATAAATAGAGGATTATAGGCTTTAGCTGGAGCCTCAGCAACTGCTAAAGAGGCAGCATGAGCGAATCTATTACTATTACCTATGACAAATGAATCAAAAGTATATTTAGGATTTAATGTACTAGACATTTCATCATTTACATTAACTGATGACTTATCATCATTTTGTGTATTCTTTTCTTCCTTTTCGTCAGCTTCTTGAATATCAGATGCTACTATAAAATCTACATTATAAACTTTAGAACAAGCAGCTTCTATAGAGTTTACAACTAAGTCCTTATATCTCTTTTCTAATATGTCTTGAGTAAAGGAGTTCGGGACACTGATTTTTATAGTATTGGAAGATATAGAAATAGGTTCGCAGCTTTTAATCCAGGTATTAAAGCTTACTTCACTCATTTCACCCTTGATAATATTTAATGTTTTTTCCCATAATGATTTAAGATCATTATTCATTTTATATCCTCCATAAATAAATTTTTTTATAAAAATAACTTAGTTAATAACATAATATCAACACAATTATTAACATACGTTTTTATATGTTAATAAACTTAATATAAATATCCACATGTTAATAATTATGTTGAAAAAATAATTTGATTAAATTTATCCACAATAGAATTATGTACAGTTTTTCACATTATTAACATAGTGTAAAAGCATAAATTTAGCTAAAAATATATTATAATAGTTTAAAAATAAATAAAAAGCGAACAAGTTATTCACAATTTAATCCACAGGTGTGGATAAGTTCACTTGGAAATAAAATTATTCACAGTCATAACTTATAATAACACAAGTTAAATAGAGTATTCAATAAGTTATCCACAATTTGTGTGAGAATATTTATTATATTTATCAACAGAACTTGAAAATTATAGTGTATTGACATAAAAACCTGATATATATATAATGATAAGGTAAATCTAAAAATAGAATTATAGTGTTAACTATAGAAATTACAATTTAAAGGGGGTGTAGTGAAATGTTCATGACATACCAACCAAAAAAGAGACAAAGAAAAAAGGAACATGGCTTCAGAAAGAGAATGAAAACTTCAGCAGGCAGAAATGTTCTTAAGAGAAGAAGACAAAAAGGTAGAAAAAGATTAACAGCATAAGGGCCGCAAATAGTGGCCTTTTTTCTGCAATAGCAGGAAAAAAAGGAGTTTAAAATTTCTAATGATATACAGGTTAAGAAAAAACAATGAATTTAAATTAGTTTATAGAAGAGGAAAGTCTTTAGCTAATAATCTTTTAGTTATTTATATATATAATAATAGAAGAAATAAAACAAAAGATGGAGTTACTTATAATAAGGTAGGAATATCTGTAAGTAAAAAAGTTGGAAATAGTGTTGTCAGGAGTAGAAGTAAACGATTGATAACAGAAAGCTATAGACTAAATGAAAAAGATCTTAAAACTGGTTACGATTTTGTTTTTATAGCTAGAAATTCTATAGAGGGAAAAAGTTTCTTTGAAGTTGAGGAAGCAATGAAAAAACTCTTTTCAAAGGCAGGCTTATATAAATAATGAAAAAAGTAATGTTAAAGTTTATACATTTATATAGAAAATATATTTCGCCAATGAGACCACCCACATGCATTTATGTTCCCACATGTTCAGAATATGCAATTGAAGCAATAAATAAATATGGAGCTTTAAAAGGTGGTTTTTTAGCTATAAAGAGAATTTTAAAATGTCATCCCTTAGCTAAGGGTGGATATGATCCGTTAAAATAAGGAGGCCGTGTTCAAAATATGATGAAGTTCTTACAACCTATTACAAATTTTCTAACTATTATATTTGAAGGAATGCATGATGTAATATTAAGCTTATTTAATTTAGAACCTAGTGGGGTATCTTATATATTAACTATCGCTTTATTTACATTAATAATAAGATTATTAATTCTTCCTTTAAATATAAAAGCAAACAGATCAAATGCAAGAATGCAAGAAATTCAACCTGAATTAACTGCTATTCAAAAAAAATATGCTAATGATCCTCAAAAGATGCAAGCTGAGTATTCAAAATGTATGAAGGACAATAATGTTAGTATGTTTGGAGGATGTCTTCCAACATTATTACCATTACCAATACTTTTTGCGCTTTACTATGTATTTATGAATATAGATAAGTCATCAGTAGTGCATCCATCATTCTTATGGATACCAGATGTATTTGTAAAGGATCCTTATTTTATATTACCAGTATTAGCATTCTTAAGCACATATATACCAAGCTTATTATTAACTAAGTCTATGCCTAAGAATGAAAATGGTGGTTCACAAATGAATATGGGATCAATGAACTTAATGATGGCAGGTATGATGGGGGTAATGGCTATTAACTTTAGTTCAATACTTGTAATTTACTGGATAATAGGTGGAATTATTCAATTAATTCAAACTTATTTCTTAAATTACTTACCAGCCATGAAGAAAAAAGCTGCAAAAGAAGAAGAAGCACAATATAAAGTTATAGAAAATGCCAAAAAAGCAACACCAAAGACTAAGAAAAAGAATTAAATAATTTAGTATTACTAGGTGGTGATTAGGGTATGAAAACACTAGAAATGACAGGGAAAACTGTTAATGAAGCGTTAGAAAATGCTTTAAAAAGCCTGAATCTTACAGAAGATAGGGTTGAATATGAAGTTTTAGACGAAGGTTCTAAAGGATTTTTAAATTTTATAGGTACAAAACCTGCAAAGATATTAGTTAAAGTTAAGAGAGATTACAAGGACGAAGTAAAATTATTCTTAAGAAACATACTTAATAGTATGAAGGTACAAGCGGAAATAAGAATTAGAGAAGAAAATGATATAATTCATATTGATCTTACAGGACCTAAAATGGGAATAATTATTGGATATAGGGGAGAGACATTAGATGCTCTGCAATACTTAACTTCATTAGTCGTAAATAAAGATCATAACCTTCCTTATAAGAAAGTAGTATTAGATACTGAAAATTATAGGAAAAAAAGAGAAGAGACTTTAATTAGAGTTGCTGAAAAAACTGCATATAAAGTTAAAAAAATAAGAAGACCTTATAAACTAGAACCTATGAATCCTTATGAAAGAAGGATAATACATTCAGCTTTACAAGATAATGAATATGTCTATACTTTTAGTGAGGGGGAAGAACCTCATAGAAGAGTAGTAGTAGACATTAAGAAATAGAGGTGGGGGGGCCATTTGGCTTTCTTACCTTTTCTTTTTTATGTCTTAGAAATTAATAAAAATATTGCCTGGAGAATAATTTTTTATTAATTGATTTCATTAAGTGTTCAAGGAGGTAGATATTATATTCTGGCGACTTGGATATTACGAGGTCATAAAGAATATAATATCTATCTCCTTTTTTATTTATTTTGACTTACTATTAATTGTTTTGTAAAATGAATATTAGTTAAAAAGGATATACTATAAATATAGACTTAATTAAGTCAAGATAAGGAGGATAGAAGTTGAAAGAATTTGATACAATTTGTGCTATATCTACTGCTATAGGAGAAGGTGGAATTGCTATTATTAGAGTATCTGGTGATAATGCTTTAAATATTGTATCTAAGATATTCAAGCCAAAGAATGGCAAAGATATTAAAGATATGAAGACTTATACCATGAGATATGGACATATAATCGATTTAAATAATGAAGAATTAATAGATGAAGTAATTATAAGTTATATGAAGGGACCAAGAAGCTTTACAGCTGAGGATACCGTTGAAATAAATTGTCACGGAGGAGTAACATCCACAAATAAGGTGTTAGAAACTGTTATAAAAGCAGGTGCAAGACTTGCAGAACCTGGTGAGTTTACTAAGAGAGCATTTTTGAACGGAAGAATAGATTTATCTCAAGCAGAAGCTGTTATGGATTTAATAACGGCTAAGACTGAACTTGCCATGAAATCTGCATTGATGCAAAGCAATGGATCTTTATCACAAAGAATTAATAAGTTAAATGAATATCTATTAAATGTTTTGGCATTAATAGAATATGCAGTTGATTTTACTGAAGATGATGAAGAAATAGATCCAACTATACCTATTAGAGTAAAAGAAAGCTTAGAAAATGCTCACGAAGATATATATAAATTACTTAAGAGTGCGGATGAAGGAAAAATAATAAGAGATGGACTTAGTTTAGCTATAGTTGGTAAACCGAATGTTGGGAAGTCATCTCTATTAAATGTGCTATTAAAAGAAAAAAGAGCTATAGTAACAGATATAGCAGGTACTACTAGAGATGTAATTGAAGAATATATTAATTTAGATGGAATACCTGTAAAAATTATAGATACTGCTGGTATCAGAGAAACAGAAGATATAGTTGAAAAGATAGGTGTAGAGAAGTCTAGAGAAAAAATAGATGAAGCTGATTTAGTATTATTAGTTTTAGATTCTTCAAGAGAACTAGATAAAGAAGATAAAGAAATAATTGATGCAATTAAAAATAAAAAATCCATAGTATTACTTAATAAAATAGACTTACATAGTAAAATAGATGATTCAATATTAAATAATTTTGAAAATATAATAAAAATTTCAGCTAAAGAAGATATTGGTATAGATGGTTTGAAAAATGAGATTAAGAATATGTTCTTTAGTGGTAAAATAGATAGCGAGAGCTTAATAATATCAAATTCAAGACATAAGCAAGCTTTAATTAGAGCAGGTGAAAACTGCAATGAAGCTCTTATAAGATTAAATAATAATGAATACTTAGATTTAATTTCAATATTCGTTACAGCAGCATTAAAGGCTTTAGGTGAAATAACAGGATCAGAATTAGAAGAAGATTTAGTTAATAAGATATTTAGAGAATTTTGTTGTGGAAAGTAGGAGATAGATAAATATGAAATATAAAGCAGGAGAATATGATGTAGTAGTTGTTGGTGCTGGTCATGCAGGTTGTGAAGCAGCACTAGCAACAGCAAGAATGGGATTAAAGACATTAATTTGCACTACAAATCTTGATTCTGTAGCTATGATGCCATGTAACCCTAATATAGGAGGAACTGCAAAGGGCCATTTAGTAAGAGAAATTGATGCATTAGGTGGTGAAATGGGAGTTAATATAGATAATACTTTCATTCAATCAAGAATGCTTAATACATCAAAGGGGCCAGCGGTTCACTCATTAAGGGCTCAAGCTGATAAGAAAAAATATCAATACAGAATGAAGAGCGTCTTAGAAGAACAAGAAAACTTATCTTTGAGACAATTAGAAGTAGTAGAATTAGATGTAAAAGATGGCAAAATACAAGGTGTTCTTACTAAAAATGGTGGATACTTTGAATGTAAGGCTGTTATTTTAACTACAGGAACTTACTTAAGAGCTAGAATTATTATTGGAGATGTAACGTATAACAGTGGACCTAACGGTTTATCAGCTGCTAACGAATTATCACAATCATTAATAGATTTAGGAATAAGATTAAGAAGATTTAAGACTGGTACTCCAGCAAGAATTAATAAGAGAAGTGTAGATTTCTCTAAAATGATTGAACAACCTGGAGATGAAAAAATAGTACCTTTCTCATTTATGAGCGAAGATATAGATAGAGAACAAGTTTCTTGTTGGTTAACTTATACTAGTGAAGAAACTCATAAGGTAATCAAGGATAATATAGATAGATCACCTATGTATAATGGATTAATTGAGGGGGTAGGTCCAAGATACTGCCCATCAATTGAAGATAAGGTTATGAGGTTCCCAGATAGGGAAAGACATCAATTATTTATAGAACCAGAAGGTGAGGATACTCAAGAAATGTATGTTGGTGGAATGTCATCATCATTACCAGAAGAGGTTCAATTACAAATGTTAAGAACAGTTCCAGGCCTTGAAAATGCTGAAATTATGAGAACTGCTTATGCAATAGAATATGATTCAATTGATCCAACACAATTAAAACCTACTTTAGAATTTAAGGAATTTGATGGTTTATATGGTGCTGGCCAATTAAATGGTAGCTCAGGCTATGAAGAAGCTGGGGGACAAGGTATTGTTGCTGGTATAAATGCTGCATTAAAAATTAAGGGATTAGATCCTATGGTACTAACTAGATCAGATGGATATATTGGTGTTTTAATCGATGATTTAGTTACAAAGGGAACAAATGAACCTTATAGAATGATGACAGCAAGAGCTGAGTATAGATTATTATTAAGACAAGACAATGCAGATTTTAGACTAACTGAAATAGGATATAAGGTAGGTCTTGTAACAGAAGAAAGATATCAAAAGTTTATTACTAGAAAAAATAATGTAGAGAATGAAGTTAATAGATTAAAGGAACTACAAATTACAAATAAAAAAGAAGTGAATGAGTTCTTAATAGCTAAGGGGTCTACTGAATTAAAAAAACCAATTAGTTTCTATGAGCTTATTAAGAGACCAGAGCTTGATTATTTTAGCTTATCAGAATTAGATCCAGAAAGACCAGATTATGATGAAGATATTGGAGAGCAAATAAATATAATAACTAAGTATGAAGGATATATAAGTAGCCAACTTGACCAAGTTAAGCAATTTAGAAAATTTGAGAAGAAATTAATTCCAGAAAATCTAGATTACACAGATGTTAAGGGATTAAGAACAGAAGCAATACAAAAGTTATCAAATATTAAGCCTATAAGTATAGGGCAAGCATCTAGAATATCAGGAGTTTCTCCAGCAGATATATCTGTACTATTAATTTATCTAGAACATCAATACAAGAAATAAGCTTTTACGGAGGAAATATGGAATATTTTCAATTAATGAAAGAAGCTTCATTAGAAGTTGGATTAGATTTAACTGAGAAACAGTATAATCAATTTATAGATTATATGAAGCTTTTACAGGAATGGAACGAAAAAATAAATTTAACAGCAATAACAGAAGATGAAGAAGTAATAAAAAAGCATTTTATAGATTGTATAAAGGCTTTTAAGTCTAATGCTGTAAAAAATGCAAAGACTATTATAGATGTAGGGACTGGGGCTGGATTTCCAGGCCTACCAATAGCTATAATGAATCCTGATGTTAAGGTAACATTATTAGATTCATTAAACAAAAGAATAAATTTTTTAAATGCGGTTATAGCAAAATTAGATTTAAAAAATGTTATTACAATTCATTCAAGAGCAGAAGATGGAGCAAGAAAACCAGAATTAAGAGAGAATTTTGATGTTGCTACTTCTAGAGCTGTTGCAAATATGGCTGTTTTATCAGAGTTTTGTTTACCTTATGTAAAGTTAAATGGGTACTTTGTTGCACTTAAAGGACCAGCCATTGAAGATGAAATTAAAGATGGAAAAAAAGCTATTAGTACTTTAGGCGGCGAATTAGAGAATATAATAGAAGTAAATATTGAAGAATCTGATTTAAAACATAATATTGTTGAAATAAAGAAAATAGGTAAGTGTCCAAAAGCTTATCCTAGAAAGGCTGGAACAATTAATAAGAAGCCTATAAAATAAAAAATTTACAAATTATATTAATATAATTAGTCGATAAAATATATAATAAATAGATATATAAATTGATTTGTATTTTTATAAGGTATATTTAGCGAATTTGTCTTACAAAATTAGGAAATAAAAAAAGGAAATATACAATAAAAATAGAATTTTTAATTTATTGAGTTTAATGGAGATTTATTTTAATAAGGGATGGTTGGGTGCATATGAATAGAGAAATTAGTAATATAAGTGTAGATAAAATATTTCCAAATACTTATCAGCCGAGAAGGTTTTTTAATGAAGAGGCGTTAGAAGAATTATCTCAATCTATAAAAGAGCATGGAATAATTCAGCCTATTACTGTTAGAAAAAGAGGAGAGAACTTTGAATTAGTAGCTGGAGAAAGACGTTGGAGAGCTGCAAGAATGGCAGATTTTGATGTTGTTCCTTGTAACATAATAGAAATAACTGATACTGAATCTGCTGAAATTGCTTTACTTGAAAATCTGCAAAGAGAAGATTTAAATTTCATAGAAGAGGCTGAAGCTTATTTTAATTTAATTAATGATCATAAATTCACTCAAGATGAATTAGCAAAAAGAATGGGAAAGAAGCAATCAACAATTGCTAATAAGTTAAGAATATTAAAGCTTAGTGAAAAAGTAAGAGAGACTTGTTTAGAAAACAAATTAACAGAAAGACATGCAAGAGCTCTTTTATCATTACCTAATGAAGAGCTACAACTTAAAGTTGTAGATAAAATTGTTAAGGACTCTTTAAATGTTAAAGCAACAGAAGAATTAATAAATAAAGAGTTATTAAAAATAGCTGGAGAAGAGCTTAATAATAAAGATAAAAAGAGAGTAAAAAGTGTTTTCCCTGCAAAGCTATATGTTAATACTATTAGACAAGTTTTTGATAAGTTTAATATACCTGCTGAATATAAATTCAAGGATGATGAGGAATTTATTCAGATAACAGTTAGTATTCCTAAAAAGTAAAAAGTATTGCTTTTGAATATAAATATAATGTGAAATGAAGAAAATCTATATTATTTAGTCTAAATTATTCTAATTTAGTAAACAATATAATGATTTCTTCATTTTTTTATGAGGTTAATCTTTTAATATTATGTAAAACTATATATAATATTAATATGGGAAGGGGGGTGAAGCTCTAAATAGAGCTTTTTTATATGAAGAAAGTTTGTATATTCAATCAAAAAGGTGGAGTTGGCAAAACTACAACTAATATAAATTTATGCGCGTATTTAGCAATGGAGGGATACAGGGTATTAACTATAGACATAGATCCTCAGGGGAATACCACTAGTGGATTAGGATTAGACAAGAGTAATTTAGAAATGTCTATGTATGATGTAATCACTTCTGATGCATCCTTAAAGGATGTAATATTAAAAAGCGAATTGGTGAAAAATTTATATATTGCTCCATCTACTATGGAATTAGCAGGTGCAGAAGTTGAAGTAATTGGAAAAGAAAACAGAGAAGTTATTTTAGCAAATAAAATAAAGGAAATAGAAAATGAATATGATTTTATATTTATAGATTGTCCGCCTTCTTTAGGAGTATTAACCATTAATGCTCTTACATCAGTAGAATCTGTTTTAATCCCTATACAATGTGAGTTTTATGCATTAGAGGGAGTTGGACAACTTATTAATACAATTAAGTTAGTTAAAAAGTCATTAAATGAGGATTTAGAAATAGAAGGTGTAGTAATGACTATGTATGATTACAGAACTAATTTAAGTAATGAAGTTTTTGAAGAAGTTAAGAACTTTTTTAATGACAAGGTTTATGACACAACTATTTCTAGAAATATAAGATTAGCTGAGGCACCTAGCTTTGGGTTGCCAATTATGTTATATGATGAAAAATGTAAGGGAGCAGAATCCTATAAATCATTAACTAAAGAATTTTTAAGTAGACAATAGGTAGGTGATAAAATGAATAAAAAATCAGCATTAGGAAAGGGTTTAGGTGCATTAATACCAAATGAAGCTCCGGCTAAGGATAAAAACAAACCTTCTCTTATAGAAATTAACTTAATTAAAAGCAATGAAGAACAACCTAGAAAATCTTTTGATGATGTAAAAATAGCTGAATTAGCACAATCCATAAAAGAGCATGGAATTATCCAACCTATTATACTTAATAAGAAGGATGAATATTATACTATAGTTGCAGGGGAAAGAAGATGGAGAGCTTCTAAACTATTAGGACTAAAGGAAGTTCCTGCAATAGTAATGGATTTAAGCGATAAGGATATTTTAGAAATTTCGCTAATAGAAAATATCCAAAGACAGGATTTAAATCCTATTGAAGAAGCATTAGCATATCAAAAGCTTCTATCTGATTTTAACCTAACTCAAGAGGAATTAAGCAAGAGAGTTGGAAAATCAAGAGTAGCAATTAGTAATACAATAAGACTTACAGCTCTTTGTGATACTGTAAAACAATATTTAATAGATGAAGTTATTACAGAAGGGCATGGAAGAGCATTATTAGCAATAGAAGATCCTAAACTTCAATGCGAAATAGCACAAAAAGTAATAGATGAAAAATTATCAGTTAGAGAAGTAGAAAAACTAATAAAATCAATGAAATCTGATAAGAAAACAAGGGAAAAAACAAGAGAAATCAGTCCATATTACAAAGATGTTACCGAAAGACTTCAAAATTATTTCGGAACTAAGGTAAATATAAGTAATAAGAATAATAAAGGAAAAATAGAAATAGAATATTATTCTGATGAGGATTTACAAAGAATATTGGAAATAATTGATTTATAAATGTTTCACATGAAACATTTATAAAAGTTTCATCTAATGTTTCACGTGAAACATTAGATATTTTTTGACATAAGTTTAGGAAGGAGCAGAAAAGTGGAAGTTTTAATTAATTTAATAAATGATAATATGCATTTTATCGTAATAGCATTATTAGTAATAATATTATTACTGTTTATTATAGTAATCTCGTTAATGAGATCAACTAGTAAGCTTGAGAAAAAGTTTAGAAGACTTACTAGAGGTGTTAATAATAAAAATTTAGAAGAACTTATTGTTTCAAAATTTGATGAAGTGGAAAGAGCAGCAGCTAAGGCTGATGAAGCTATTAATCAATGTAAGGTTATCCAAGAAGAGATAAAGGGTTGTGTAAACAAAGTTGCTATTATGAGATATAAAGCATTTTCAGATGTAGGAAGTGATTTAAGCTTTTCAATAGCAATTTTAGATTCTTATAATGATGGAGTTATAATCACTGGAATATATTCTAGACAAGATAGTATTACATATGCTAAACCTGTAGATAAGGGAATATCTAGATATGAATTATCAGAAGAAGAAACATATGTATTAAATGAAGCAATAAATAAAAAGTAATAATAAAGGAGCTATTCTTATAATAAGAGTAGCTCCTTTTATATTTATGGAATTACATGAGAAAACAATACATAAGTACTGAATAAGCATATAGAGTATTAAATTATTGCATATAAATTTGTTTTAAATAAATGGACTAATAATTAAATGTGAGGATAACTATATATATTTTTATCTTAGTTAGTTCATCAACATAGTATTTGTATTATCTACAATTTTATTAACACAATATAAGATACCCTTGGATATACAATCAGCTAATGCCATAACTGTAAAAAGCCTTGTGTTTTGAAGTATAAGAAATTCATAATTTCCAGCTATATTAACGATACCAGTAATACTTAAATCTCCTATAGGGGGTAGCTCTTTGTTAACTGCAATGCCAGGGCTAAGAGGTTTCCTATCAATAAAAACCTTGCCGATATTATTAATACCACCTAAACAGGAATCAATAGCAATAATATAGGGATCCTTAAAGGCAGATTTAATTTTAGAAATTATATCAACTAAGTTTTTAGAATGTATTGGGGTTTCTAGAGTGCCATAAATAAAAATGTTATTTTTAGATAAGCTTCTAAAAGATTTTTTTGACTTATACCCAATTAAAGGCCCTAAAGAGTCACCAGTGCATCTATCGGTACCAATACAAAGGAATATAATTACTCTATTAGATTTATATACATTAATTAATTCTTTATATAGAAAATTTCCTATTTTAATATATGAATTGGGAAATAGTGAATCCACATTAAATTTATCTACTGTCATTTAAAAGCCTCCTTTATTGAAATTATTGACAATAAAGGAGGCTAGTATTCATTTTAGAATCTTGTTTATAGAATCAACTGCATATTTTATATCTTCTTCAGAATTAAAGTAGCTTAAACTTAATCTAACTGTACCAGTTGGAAAGCTACCAATTGTTTTATGAGCAAGGGGTGCACAATGAAGACCTGAACGATTCTTTATACCAAAGTCTGAATCAAGTATAAAAGATAATTCAGCAGTATCAATATTTTTTGCGTTAAAGGATACACAAGAGGTATAGTTTTCATTAGCTAAGTCTTCATATAAAATCACGGTATTAATATTTTGCAATTCTGAAACTAGCAGTTTTCTTAAGGATTTATTTTTTTCATAAATAGAATTTAAACCTTCAGATTTTATAAATTTAATTCCTTCCATCAATCCAACAATACCTGGCATATTAAGTGTTCCTGATTCGAATTTATCAGGAAGAAAGTCAGGTTGAATAAGGGAATGAGATAAACTACCTGTGCCTCCTAATATGTAGGGATTACATATTTCATTTAACTCATCAGTTAAGATGAAACCACCTATCCCCTGGGGACCAAAAAGGCTTTTGTGCCCTGTAAATGCTAAAGCACTTAAATTAAGTTCTTTAAAATCAATATTTAAAACTCCTGCTCCTTGGGCTGAATCTAAGATAAAATGTATATTATTATCCTTACACAACCTACCTATTTCTTTTATAGGCTGAATACTTCCTATTACATTAGATGCTTGAGTCAATATTATAAATTTCGTGGTTGGTTTAATTGCTTTCTTAAAATCTTCTATATCTATAAAACCAAAAAAATTTGCACTTACTATATCTAAATCAATAATACCAGCCTCTTTTAAGTTTACTAAGGGCCTTAGAACGGAGTTATGTTCCATAGAAGAAGTTATTACATGATCCCCTTCATTTAGAATACCATTTAATAAAATATTTAAAGATTCAGTTATATTTTTAGTGAATATAACATTCTCTATAGAGTTATAGTTGAAAAATGAAGCAATTTTTTCACGAGTGGAATAAAGAATTCTATTAGAGTTCATTGAATAAATATGATTGGAACGACCAGGATTTCCTCCTATGTTTGTTAAATAGTCATATATTGCATCAGTTACTTCTTTAGGTTTTGGAAA
>NZ_JABUTB010000022.1:12219-15908 GCF_021443865.1 Clostridium sp. | reverse complement strand
TAAGTCCAAAGGAGGTGAAAATGATGAGAAAGTACGAAACTATATTTATACTACACCCATCATTTGACGAGGAAGCTTGTAAGGCTGCAATCGAAAAATTTAAAGGTGTAATAGAAAATGGTGGAGGAACTATAGACAATGTTGACGTTTGGGGTAAGAGAAAGCTTGCTTACGAAATCGCAAAAGTTAACGAAGGTTTCTATACATTAATCAACTTCAATGCTGATTCAGAATTACCTAAAGAATTAGACAGAGTATTCAGAATTACTGATGGTGTTATAAGACACATAATAGTTAAACAAGAAGCGTAAGAGGTGATATTGTAATGAATAAAGTAATACTTATTGGAAGACTAACTAAAGATCCAGAGTTAAATTTTGCTGCTGGAAGTGGTACTGCAGTTACTAGATTTAGTTTAGCAGTAACAAGACCTTTCAAAAAGGATGAAACTGATTTTATCAACTGTATAGCTTTTGGTAAAACTGGTGAAACAATAGCACAATATCTTACAAAGGGCAGACAACTTGCTGTTACTGGAAGCATTAGAACTGGTAGTTATGATGCTAAGGATGGAACTAAGAGATATACAACTGATATAGTTGTAGATTCTTTTGAATTCATTGGATCAGGTAACAACGGTGGTGCTGGAAGAGACCAAGGTTCATATAATAATGGATTTGGTGCTTCAAATGGTTCTGATTATTCAAATTCATCAAATAATTTTGGTGGAAATTTCGAGGAAGATATGACTCCTGTAGATGATGGAGATATGCCTTTCTAAAAAAGTCTAAAAGAAGGAGGGAATTAGCATGAAAGATATGAAGAGATCTGGAAAAATGAGAAGATCTAAGAGAAAAGTTTGTGCTTTTTGCGTAGATAAAGCTGAAACAATAGATTATAAAGATATTACTAAGCTAAGAAAGTTCGTAACAGAAAGAGGTAAGATATTACCAAGAAGAATTTCTGGAACTTGCGCTAAGCACCAAAGAGAATTAACAAGTGCTATAAAGAGATCAAGAAACATAGCATTATTACCATTTACAACTGAGTAAAGTAATTAACCCCTGTTATTTCAGGGGTTTTTTGTTATACTAATACATATATGTTTTACAAAATATGTAAATAAATTTATAAGTTGTTGCATTAAAAGTCAAATATATTTAAAATATATATACAAGGGTATTATTATAGGGGTGAAGAGGTTGAAGAGAGATGATTTAAATATAATGGCCAATATTAAAATGATAGAAAAATTAAAAGCAAACCTTTTAAGTATAATAGCTGAATTTTATCATTTATTAACCAAAGGAAGTAATGTAGCTCAAGATGCTATTTTAAACTGCATATCTGGAGCTGTAATTATTTTATATGTATTAGCCCAAAAGCTTGGATATTCATGTAAGGATGTAGATGATGACATGAAGAAAAAATTACAAGCAGGAATTGCTGAAGAGCATGAGTATGAAAGTGATGGAAGGAGCCTAAGTAAACTTCAATTACATTTAAAGGAGCACCATTAATATTATGGAATGGAAAGAATTATATAAAAAGAGGTTTAAAAATATTAAACCTATAGTTACACCAATTCTCTTTGTAGCAGCTTGCATAGCATTATATTATATACAGAATATCTTTTTAGGAAGTTTTTTATTATTTATATTTATTATATTTACAATTAGTGAATACTTAAGTAAAGAAGAAGTAGAAAATAATACTGAAAAGATTAAGGAAACAATTTTAAAAGATATTGATAACAATATTTTTAATTTGATATTCCCACTAGCTATAATAAAAGAATCAGGAGAAATTTTCTGGTACAATAAGGAATTTAAAAAATTTACTCCAGAAGAAGAACCTTTAGGATTAAATTTAGTTAGTATAGCAAGAGGCTTAAATTTATCTAGATTATTTACCTGTGATAGAGATTTGCATCAAAAAATAAAGATATTAAATTCATTCTACAAGGTATATGCAAGTAAATTAGAAGATAATAACTTAGAAGAGAATTTATATATAGTTTACTTTAATGATATTAGCGGGAACAAAAATATTGAAAGCACTAAAGAAAGCATAATGATTATTGAAGTAGATAACTTATCTGAAGTATTAGAAACTACTATGGAAAGTGATAGGCCTATGCTAGTTGCAGAAGTGGAAAAAACTATAAATGCATATGCACAAAGACTTAAGGCTATGATAACTAAGTATGATTCTAACAAGTATATATTATCTATGCAAGATAAGTATATTGATGAAGAAATAAATAATAAATTTTCAATTCTAGAAGAAGTATCTGCAATAGATAGAGGAAATAAATATGAGGTTACTCTAAGTATTGGTGTAGGAAGAGGAGGAACCTGTCCTTTAGAAAATAACAATTTTGCAACTTCAGCAAAAGAGTTAGCTTTAGGACGAGGCGGAGACCAAGTTGTAATAAAGAATAATGAAAAAATTAAGTTCTTTGGAGGTAATTCAAGAGAAATAGAGAAGAGAACAAGAGTTAGAGCTAGAATTATTTCTCATACTTTAAAGGAATTAATATATGAAAGCAGCAATGTATTTATTATTGGACATAAAAATCCTGATATGGACTGTTTTGGATCATCTGTAGGATTATCAGCTATTGTTAGACAATTAGGAAAACCTTGTAATATAATATTAGGAAATGAAACAGCTGCAATAGATTATTTTCTATCAAAATTAAAAAAAGATTCAAAATATGATAATCTTTTTATCTCATTAGAAGATGCTAATGAGCAAATTAATGAAAAAACATTATTTATAATAGTAGATGTTCATAATTCAGGATATATACTAGATAAAGAAATACTAGATAAAGCCCCAAGAAAGATAATTATAGATCATCATAGAAGAAGTCCAGATATAGTTGAGGGCGCAATACTAAATTATATTGAAGTATATGCTTCATCAACATCTGAAATGGTAACAGAAGTAATTCAGTATATGGTACAAAAGCCTAATTTAACAAAGTTAGAAGCTGAAGGCTTACTTGCTGGAATATTTATGGATACTAAAGGATTTTCATTTAAAACTGGAGTAAGAACATTTGATGCAGCATCATTCTTAAGATCCTTAGGAGCAGATACTATAGAAGTTAAGAAGATGTTTATGGATAATCTTGAAGATTATTTAGTAATAGCAGATACAATAAAATCAGCAGAAGTTTTTGAAAATCTAGCTATAGCATTAGCACCAAAGGGAATTAAAAAGTCCTTTATGGCTGCAAGAGCAGCTGATGAATTATTAAATATATATGGAATCAATATATGTTTTGTATTAATTGAAATAAACAATAACATAATAATTAGCGGTAGATCTATAGGAGAATATAATGTTCAAGTAATACTTGAAGAATTAGGTGGTGGAGGCCATATGAATATGGCTGGAGCACAATTAAGTAATGTCTCAATAGATGAAGCTAAAAAAGTACTTAAAAAGGCAATAGAAAAACATTTGAAGGTTGGTGAATAACATGAAGGTAATATTATTACAAGATGTTAAAAAAGTAGGTAAAAAAGGTGATGTTGTAGAAGCATCAGATGGATATGCAAGAAACTTTTTATTTCCTAGGAAATTAGCAGAAGAAGCAACTAATGCTAACATGCACGTATTAAATGCCAAAAAGGAAAATGAAAGAAAGAAAAAATTAGCAGAATTAGAAGCAGCTC
>NZ_JABUTB010000022.1:0-11485 GCF_021443865.1 Clostridium sp. | reverse complement strand
ATGAGTCTTTTAAGACCAGAAACTTTTGATGAAATTGTTGGTCAAGAAAGAGCTATAAAATCATTAATTTCAAAAATGGCATCACCATATCCACAACATATAATTTTATATGGACCTCCTGGAGTAGGTAAAACTTCAGCAGCAAGACTTGCTTTAGAAGAAGCAAAAAAATTAAAATTTACACCATTTGATGGGCATTCAAAATTCGTTGAAGTAGATGGGACTACATTAAGATGGGATCCAAGAGAAATTACTAATCCCTTATTAGGGTCAGTACATGATCCAATTTATCAAGGAAGTAAAAAAGATTTAGCAGAAGTTGGGGTGCCAGAACCTAAAACTGGTTTAGTAACAGAAGCCCATGGTGGAGTTTTATTTATAGATGAAATTGGAGAATTAGATGATATTCTTCAAAATAAATTATTAAAGGTTTTAGAAGATAAGAGAGTTGAATATTCATCTTCATATTATGATCCAGATGATGAAAATACTCCAGAATATATAAGATATCTTTTTGAAAAAGGAGCTCCAGCAGACTTTGTATTAATTGGAGCAACTACTAAAGATCCAGGAAAAATAAATCCTGCGTTAAGATCTAGATGTACAGAAGTATACTTTGAGCCATTATCAGCAACAGATATTATTGGCATAATAGAAAATGCAGCTAAAAAGCTAAATGTAAAACTAGAAGAGGGTGTTGCTGAATTTATTAGCAGATACACTATTGAAGGTAGAAAAGCTGTAAATATACTAGCTGATGCATATGGATATGCATTATATAATTCTAACGAAGAAAGCGATACTATAACTTTAAGAGATGTTGAAGAAGTTATATCAATAGGAAGATATATACCATTTGAAAGAGTGGAAGATGTAGAAGGCTATGAAATAGGTCACACTTATGGCTTAGGTGTAAGTGGATTCTTAGGATCTACATTAGAAATTGAAGCTGTAGCTTTTGAATCAAAGAAACCAGGAATGGGTACTGTTAAATTTAATGATACTGCAGGTTCTATGGCAAAGGATTCAGTATTCAATGCTGCATCAGTAATAAGAAGAATTACTGATAAGGATATTAAGGATTACGATATTCATGTAAATGTAGTAGGTGGTGGAAGAATAGATGGGCCATCAGCAGGTGCAGCTATAACTATTTCTATAATAAGTGCTTTATTAGAAAAGCCAATTAGACAAGATGTAGCAATAACTGGAGAAATATCTTTAAGAGGAAATGTTAAACCAGTAGGTGGTATTTTTGAAAAAATATATGGAGCAAGAAGAAAAGGAATAAAGCTTGTAGTTATTCCTAAAGCAAACGAAAAAGAAATTCCATTAGATTTAAAGGATATAGAAGTTAAGTCTATAAGCAAAATTGAAGAATTAATGGATATAGTATTCGAAAAATAAAATAAATTAAGGGCTGATAAATATTATTTGAATTAACTTGATATGGTAATAACAAGAAATCAATATAATACTTATCAGCTTTTTTCTAGTAGAAATTTTTGATATAATATATTTATTATGAAAAGGAAGGAGGTTACAAATTGGATACACCAATAATGAGAAGTTTACCTCAAAGCTTAGAAGCTGAACAATCTGTTATTGGAGCAATGATAATAGATAAAAGTGCAATAGCAAAAGCTTTAGAAAAGCTGAATGAAGAAGATTTCTATAGGGATGGACATAAGGTTATATTTAAGGCTATAAGAGAGATGTTCTCAAAGGATATGGCTGTTGACCTTGTAACCTTATTAGAATATTTAAAATCAACAGATATGTTAGATAAAGCAGGTGGGGTTACTTATATATCAGAAGTAAGCTCATCAGTAATTACAACAGCAAACTTAGAAGCATATATATCAATAGTAGAAGATAAATCAACTTTAAGAAAATTAATTAGATCGGCTACCAGTATAATAGAAGAAAGTTATAATAAGCAAGATAGAGTAGAAGAGGTATTAGATTTAGCTCAAAAGAAAATATTTGATTTAGCTGAAAAGCAAGGTTCTAATGATTATGAACCACTATCTAATGTACTTGAAAGAGGTTTCTTAGAAATTGAGAGATTATTTAATAATAAAGGCTCTATAACTGGAGTTGGTTCAGGTATAAGAGATTTAGATGCTAAAACATCAGGATTTCAAAAGGGAGATATGGTGCTTATTGCAGCCAGACCTTCTATGGGAAAAACCACATTTTCTTTAAATATCGCAGAAAATGCAGCATTAAGAGAAGGAAAAAGTGTAGTTATTTTTTCTCTGGAAATGTCAAAGGAACAATTAGCATATAAATTACTATGTTCAGAAGCAAATGTAGATATGTTAAAGCTTAGAACAGGTAACTTAGATGATGATGATTGGGAGAGAATTGCAAGGGCTACAGGGCCTCTATCTAAGGCTAAAATATACATAGATGATACTGCAGGTCTTAGCGTAATGGAAATGAGATCAAAGTGTAGAAAAATAAAAATGGAACATGGGATAGATATGATACTAATTGACTACCTTCAATTAATGAGTGGTAGCTCAGGAAGCGAAAGTAGACAACAAGAAGTTTCAGAAATATCTAGATCTATAAAAGCTTTGGCAAAGGAAATGGAATGTCCTGTTATAGCCTTATCACAGCTGTCACGTGCTCCAGAACAAAGAGCAGACCATAGACCTATGCTATCTGACTTAAGAGAGTCAGGATCTATTGAGCAGGATGCTGACGTTGTTATGTTCTTATATAGAGATGAGTATTACAATAAGGAAACTGAAGAAAAGAATATAGGTGAATGTATAATAGCTAAGCAAAGAAACGGCCCAGTTGGAACAGTTAAGATGGCATGGATTGGTGCTCATAGTAAATTTGCTAATTTAGAGTTAGTTTATAAGGAATAATACACTTATGTCATTAAACAATTTAAAATTAATAATGAAAAATGTAAAATTAAAAAATTTAAAATTTAAATAAATACATTTTACATTGTACATTTTTAATAATGGAGCTGTTATGACAGCTCCATTATTTTTAACTTTTAAGAACCTTTAAGTAGATATAATTAGCTTGTACAGAATTTTCTATTGTATCAATATCTACATTATTTAAATAAAGTATTCTTTTAAAGTTCAATAAATCATTAAACTTATTTTTTAAGGAGAGGTTTAAAACAAGAAAGTTATTTATACTTTTTATAATTATTTCTTCTTTAGTTAAGCCTTGAAGAAAAATATAAATATCATAAAAACTATTTTTGTCGATAACTTTTATAATAGGATTTTTAGGTTCTTTAGCTGATTTAATTTCTATTAAAGTATCTTTCATGACTATCCCTCCTTATAAATAGTTTGGATTTTATTAAAAAAGCTATCCTATGGGTGTAATGGCTAAGTTCATAAATTATAAAAAAGTAAGAAATTTATCTATAATAAAAAATAAAAAGGAAGTGTAGGGAATGAATAAAAAAATAGGTTTCATAGGCTGTGGTAATATGGGAAAAGCTATTCTTACAGGAATATTATCATCTAATGAAGTATCTAGTGATAATATTTATGTATCTACTAAAAGTGAGAAATCAAGAAAAAATATTGAAGATGAATTTAAAGTAAAAACTACTTTAAATAGTAAAGAAGTAGCTAAGTTTTCTGATATATTATTTTTAGCAATTAAGCCTAATATTTTCAAGGAAATAATATTAGATATAAAGGACAATATAAGTAAAGATACTATTATAATATCTATTGCAGCTGGCATATCAATGGCGGATATGGAGAATTGGATTGGAGATGACTATAAAATAGTTAGAACTATGCCTAACACTCCAGCATTAGTAGGAGAAGCAATTTCAGCAATTTACCCTAATAATAATTTACAAGAAAATGAAGTGGAAGAAGTTTGCAAAATTTTTAATATGTTTGGGCAATATGAAATATTAGAAGAAAAATATTTTCATGGATTTATTGCATTATGCGGTTCATCTCCAGCCTATGTATTTATGTTTATAGAAGCAATGGCAGATGCAGCTGTTAAGCTTGGTATTCCAAGAAATAAGGCTTATAAGATGGCAGAACAAGCTATATTAGGCTCTGCAAAACTTGCTTTAGAAACAGGAAAACATCCAGGTGAATTGAAAGATATGGTTTGCTCACCTGCTGGAACAACGATTGATGCAGTAATAGAATTAGAAAATGGTGGGTTTAGAAGTACAATAATTAAAGCCTTAGAAAAGTGTGCTGAAAAATCAAAAAACATGTAATTATAATAAATAGTAGAGTGTTTATAGCCTGGATTCACTTAAAGTCAGCACACTCTACTTATCTTTTTATTAAAATTAAAGGAAATAATATCTAATACTTTAGTATTATAAGTATTGCTTACAACTTCTCTTAGTTTAAAGTTAGGATACTCTGATGTTTATATTTTAAAGTTTAGAAACTCCTGTCTTTATTGCAGCTTCTTTTACTGCATTAGCAACTGCCTTTTGAACACTTAAATCAAAGGCCTTTGGAATTATATAATCGTAGTTTAAGTCTTCTTTATTAACAGAGTTTGCAATGGCATGTGCTGCTGCTATTTTCATTTCTTCGTTTATTTCTCTAGCTCTTACATCTAGAGCCCCTCTAAATATACCTGGAAAGGCTAATACATTATTAACTTGGTTTGGGAAATCTGATCGTCCAGTACCTATAACTTTAATTCCTGCTTCTTTCGCTATATCTGGGAATATTTCAGGCGTTGGATTAGCCATAGCAAAGATAATTGCATCCTTATTCATAGTAAGTGCCATTTCTTTAGTTACTATATTTGGAGCTGATACTCCTATAAACACATCTGAATTTTCTAATGCATCCTTTAAGCTACCATTAATATTTTCTTTATTAGTTATTGAGGCTAATTCTTTCATTGAATCATTTAAATTATTAATTTCTTTATTTATTATTCCGCTCTTATCACAAATAAGAATATTTTTAGCACCAAAGGAAATTAATAATTTACAAATTGCAGTACCAGCAGAACCAGCACCATTTATAACAATTTTTATATTTTCAATTTCTTTTTTTACAAGCTTTAAAGCATTAATTAATCCAGCAAGTACTACTATAGCTGTTCCATGCTGGTCATCATGAAAAACTGGAATATCTAATTTTTCTTTAAGTCTTTTTTCTATTTCAAAGCATCTAGGGGCAGAAATATCTTCTAGATTTATTCCTCCTAGAGAGGGAGATATTCTAATAATAGTTTCAACTATTTCATCTACATTTTTAGTATCTAATACTAAAGGAAAAGCATCCACATCCGCAAATTCCTTAAATAATATTGATTTACCTTCCATAACTGGTAATGAAGCTAAGGGTCCAATATCCCCTAAGCCTAAAACTGCAGTTCCATCAGAGATAACAGCTACAGTATTCCATTTTCTTGTATATATGTAAGCTGAATCTGGATTTTTATGTATTTCCCTGCAAGGTTCAGCAACTCCAGGAGTATATGCTAAACTTAAATCTTTTTCGTCTTTAATCTTACAATTGGATTTTATTTGGAACTTACCTTTTAATTCTTCATGATATTTTAGAGATTCTTCATAGATATTCATAAAAATGCTCCTTTATTATATATTCATATTATAATTATACGAATTATATATATATATTGCAAAAAAATATTCGCAAAAAAGTTGAAAGTTTATTTTTAGTTTGTTAATATTATATTTAGAGATTAATTTCAATTAATTTTATTAATGAGGGCTTTCAAGTCCTTAGGCAGGGAGGCAAATTAATGTCAGCATTTGTTGTTTTAGGAGCCCAATGGGGTGATGAAGGAAAGGGAAAGATGACTGATTACTTAGCTGAAGAGGCACAGGTAATAGTTAGATTCCAAGGAGGAAATAATGCAGGTCATACGGTTGAAGTAGGAGACAAGCAGTATAAACTTCACCTAATACCATCAGGAATACTATATGATAATAAATTAAATATTATTGGAAATGGAGTAGTTGTTGACCCGAAAGCTTTATTTACAGAAATAGATTATCTTCAAGGAGAAGGTGTTAGTGTTACACCAAATAAACTTATTATAAGTGATAGAGCTCACGTTATAATGCCTTATCATAAGGTGTTAGATAATCTAAAGGAAAAAGCAAGAGGGAAAAATGACATAGGAACAACAGGAAAAGGAATAGGACCTTGTTATACTGATAAATTTGAAAGAGCTGGAATTAGAATTTGTGATCTTATAGATGAAGAAGTTTTTAAAGAAAAATTAAAAGAGAATATTGAATTTAAGAATAAATACATAGTTAATGTTCTTGAAGGAGAAGCATTAAACTATGATGAGATATTAAAAGAGTATTTAGAGCTTGCAGAAAGATTAAGACCTTATGTTCAAGATACTTCTGTAAGATTATATAATGAAATTAAAGATGATAAGACTGTATTATTTGAAGGAGCGCAAGGAATGCTTCTTGATATAGATTATGGAACATATCCATATGTAACATCTTCAAATACAACTGCTTGTGGTGTAGCAAGTGGATCAGGAATTGGACCAACTATGGTTACTAATGCAGTGGGTATAGCTAAAGCCTATACTACAAGAGTTGGTAAGGGACCATTCCCTACTGAATTAGATAATGAAATAGGTGAATGGATTAGAGAAAAGGGCCATGAATATGGAGTAACTACAGGAAGATCAAGAAGATGTGGATGGTTAGATGCAGTTATTTTAAAAACAACAGTAAGGGTATCTGGGTTAACATCATTATGTGTAACTAAAATAGATACTTTGGCTGGACTTGAAAATTTAAAAATTTGTGTAGGATACAAGTTTGATGGTAAAGTTATAGACTATTTCCCAGCAAGCTTAAATGACTTAGCTAAATGTGAACCTATATATGAAGAATTTGAGGGTTGGGGTGAAGAAGTAGCTGAAGCTAGAAGCTACGAAGAACTACCTGAAAATGCGAAGAAATACTTAACTAGAATAGAAGAGCTTACAGGAACTAAGATTTCTATTATTGGTGTTGGTCCTAGAAGAGATCAAACCATAAGAGTTACAAAAGAACTTTAATAATAATATAAGTGAAAAGAGTTGTATGAAGATGGAGTTTATCTATCAATTACAACTCTTTTTTATTCACAAAAAAAATAAGTAAAATTTTGTAAAAAATATTAAGAATAAATGATAACTGTAATCAAGTGATAGTAATTATTGACCAATAATAGGGTTTATGGTAACATATAGTAAATAGTTACTATATTTAAATTAAATTTTAATGAAAAATAAGTATCTAATTTAAGTATATTTGAATAAGAAATATACAAAATATTAAGAATGAGGGGTGGCAGTTATGTCTATGTTAAGAAACTTTATAAAGGATAACCAATTACAAACTAGAAGATGTAGAAGAAAAGAGTTAACTTTAGCAGTTACTTTAGGAGCTACTTTTGGTGTATTAACTGGAATTGCTATAAACTCAAAATCAGATGAAATAAAAAGATTACTTAACAAAGTTAAAGATAAAAATATTAAGTATATAAACGAAGGAAAAGAAAAGCTAGAAGATTTAATTAATGAAAAGAAGGAAGATATAAAAGATATTAAATCAGGCATAAAAGAAGGTTTAGAAAACGTTAAAGATAAAGAAGAGAATGTAAGAGAAATTTTAGATAGAAAAGTAAATAAGGGCAAAGATGAGGTTTCTGATATTGCTAAAGAGACTACTAAAGAAATAAAAAATGAAATTAATAAGAACTAGGAGGCGGTTATAATGGGATTTCTAAGATGGTTAGGTGGAATAGTAGTTGCGATTTGGTTATTAGGTCTACTATTTAGAATAGGTGGAGGATTAATACATATTCTACTTGTTGTAGCTGCAATAGTATTTATAGCAGATTTAATAACAAGAAGACCACGTTAGTAGGAAAGTGAATTTAATAATGAAAAGAGTAATTTAATAGTAACTATATAAAAAGGAGATTGTTTAGGCAATCTCCTTTTTTATATAGTTAATAATTTTCACCTAAATAAGTAAAATTATTGCAAATAAATTATAAATAGTAAAATATTGTGATAAAATATAAATACATAAGTATAAATAAATAGGGGTGATTTTATGGAAATAAGAAAAAATAATTTACGAATAACTGAAATTTTATCTAGGGCATTTGATCTATGTGTAGACAATTTTTTAGAATTCCTTAAAGCTATAGGAATTTTTATGGCACCAGCAATTATATTACCATTAATATTATTTTATACAGTATTTGCTACTGCCTTTATTAGCTCATCATTTTTATATTCTTACTCATATACAGACTCTGCTCTAGATAGAGTATTTACAGGTCTAGGAATAGGAACAGTAGTGACTATTATGGTGCTATCATTAATTTTAGGTATAATATCTTTATTTGGTAGTTTAGTAATAATTAAGATATCAGATGATGCAAATAAGGGAAATGAAGTTAGTTGGAGATCAGCAACAAGATATGTATGGGATAGAAAATGGAGAGCTTTAGGACTAAATATATTAGTTTGGCTTATGATTATGGCATTAATGATAGCTCTTATAATTTTGTTTATAATACTAACAATTATAACATTAGGGTTAGGCCTTATTATTTTAATTCCATTATTTTTTGGAATTTTATTAATTATAACACCTTCAATGACATTATTTAATTCAACATTTTTAATTAATGATTTAAGCGTTACGGATTCAATAAGAGAAACTTTTCTTTTATTTAGAAAGGGCTATTTTTGGTCAACTATTGGAAGAATAGCTGCAATATCTGGTATTTTATTTATTGTAGTAATAATATCAGCAATACTTGATTTTATTCCTTTCCTTGGCACTATAATAATGTCATTAGGGTCATGTGCAGCATCAGTATATATGTCTGCTTATATTAGTATATTTGTTCTTGATAGAAATCAACCTAATGTAGATAATTTTGGAGGAAATGATAATTCAGATAATGGTTTTATAGATCCAATTATCTAAGTTATTATAAGGGATTGGTAGAGCAGGGCAAAATAAATAATTACAAATAATGTGAAATGGGGGCTGTTATAACAGCCTCTTTATTAACAGGAGGTAGTTTTATGGGGAAAGCTTATGAAAAAGAATATGAATTACATTATTACGACGTAGATAAGAATTTGAAGGGCAGTATGTCCACTATAATAAACATATTATCTGATATAGGAACAAAACAATCTGAGAGTCTTGGGGCTGGAATGAAGGACCTTATGGAAAATAATATGACATGGGTATTTTATAATTATCATGTGAAAATATTTAGAGAACCTATGTATGGAGAAATATTAAAAGTGAAAACTGAACCAGTAGGATTTAAAAAATACTACGCTCTAAGAAATTATGAGATAAAAGATAGTAATGGGAATATTATAGTTAATGCTAATGCCGTATTCTTATTAATTAATTTAGAAAAGAGAAGAATGATGAGAATTCCAGAATCACAATATCAATTATATGGTGTGGAAAGTGATATGAAGGGGGAATTCAAGTTACCTAGAATTAAGCAAATCCAAGAATATAAATATAAAGATAGTTTTAAGGTGAGATATACTGATATAGATTCAAATCAACATGTTAATAATACTAAATATATTGATTGGGCTATGGAAACTTTACCAGAAGATATAGTAGATAATTATTCCTTAGATGAAATAAAGGTTACATTTGAAAAAGAATGTAAACATGGAGAAACTGTAAATGTATATACTGATATAAAGGAACAGGAAGATGGATCATTAATAAGTATGCATAGGATTGAAACTCTAGATAAAAAGGAATTAACTAGATTAATAGGTTGTTGGAGAAGAGAAGAACACAGATAAATAAAGTAAAAGAATTATAAGGAGGCAATTTAGAATAATAATTGCCTCCTTATTTTTTATAAACAAATATTTAAATTTCTATTTATTATTATCTGCAATATTTTTAGCTACTATATAACCAGAACTCCAAGCCCATTGTAGATTAAAGCCACCGCAATCCCCATCTACATCTAAGATTTCACCACAGAAATATAGATTTTCAACTAATTTAGATTTAAGATTAGAAGAGTCTATTTCCTTTGTATTTACACCACCTATAGTAACTTGGGCTTGATTAAAGCCATTAGTATCTACACACTTAAATTTCCAAGACTTTAATATATTAATTATGTTTTTCTTATCATTCCAATCTAGTTCATAACAAGGCATATGAAGATTAGAGATATTTGCAGATTTAAGTACTGTAGGGATTAATTTTTTATTAATTACACCTATAAGAGAATCTATAATTGGTCTATGTGAAAACATAGCAAAATGTCCTTCAAGAAAGTTTTCAACATCTTCAATATCTTCGTTAGGAAGCATATCTACTAATATTTCAACATTTTTATTATTAAGTAATGCTTTTGATGCATGACCAGATAATTGAAGTATTGGAGGACCAGAAATACCGTAGTCTGTAAATAGTATTTCGCCAAATTCTTTTCTTATTATTTCTCCATTTACTAATAAGGTAGCATATCCATCGAATTTTACTCCTGATATTGATTTTAGATAAGGATTATCTAATTTCAATTGAACTATGCCAGGAATAGTTCTAACAATTGTATGACCTAGTGATTTAGCTAAATTATATCCAGAACCATCAGAGCCAGTTTTAACAGCGGATTTTCCTCCACAGGCTAAAATTAATTTATTACATGTGAATAACTTTTTCTCTTCATTACTTGTGGATAATTTAAAAACTTTTCCCTTGTGGATATCTTTTACCTTGCAATCTGTGTATAAAGGTATATTTCTATCCTCAATTGAAAATCTTAATATATCAACAACTGAAGAGGCTTGAAGAGATTTAGGATACATTTTTCCGTTATTTAGTTCTATAATAGGAAGCCCAAGAGATAAAAAGAAATTCTCTGTATCACTAACCCCAAAGCTAGATAAAGTTTTAGAAAAGAATCCTGAATTCTCACTATGGTATGAAAGGAAGGGAAAAGAAATTGTTCTATTAGAAATATTGCAACGTCCATTTCCTGTAGTTAATATTTTTTTCCCGATCCTATCAGTTCCTTCTATAATTGCTACATCTAAACCAAAATCTTTTGCTGTAATTGCAGCCATTAATCCTGATGCCCCTCCACCTATTATAATTAAATCATGATGAATCATAATAAACTCCTTAATATATTTTATTTTTATTTAATTATCATACTAATAGAATTATAATATATTTATAAAGAATACTTAAGAAGTTTAATTTAGATAAACATAATAAATTTCTAGGTTTTAAGCGGTTTTGTTAGTATGAATTTAAAAATAAAAAAAAAGTTGCGAAAAAGTGTTGACACTATATTAAAATTTATGTATTATAGTTAATGTGCTCGCCGACAGAAAGGCAAGTACGGGCGACAAACAAAAAGCCTATATGGCTCCTTGGTCAAGCGGTTAAGACACCACCCTTTCACGGTGGTAACAGGGGTTC
>NZ_JABUTB010000021.1 GCF_021443865.1 Clostridium sp. | reverse complement strand
ATATATCTTTTTAGTAATTCCTTTGGAATTACATCAATAATTCTACATTTTTAATTTAGGAGCTGTTGAGACAGCTCCATTTTTTAAACTAATCCTATGCCACACAGAAAAGGGAGATAATTTTATTTTTCGTATAACCCATAAGTCTTATTTATCTCTTGGACAAATAGAAGTCCATTTCCTGGTTTATCCAATTTTAATTCTTCTCTTATTGAGTTTACTATATCTTCAGTGGTATCTTTTTTAGATAGAATTATAACTACTTCTTTTTCAGGTTCTATTTCCATAGCAAAGACCTTACTAGTTTCATGAATTCCTGATCCTCTTGCATTAATAATAGTGCCGCCTAATGAACCAGCTTTAGTTGCTGAATCTATTACATCTTGAGCTCTTCCTTTATCTACAATAATAGTTATAGAATTATACATATTATCCTCTCCACCTTTTTCTTCTTTATTACATTTACAACTTCTAATTCCAAATACATCACATATATTCGTTGTGAATGCTATTCCATGATTAGGTTTGTTAAACTTAAATTCTTCATCTAATTTTATTAAAGCTTTATTTATTAATTCGGTATTAGAAATCATAAGTACAACTTCTTTGCTTACATCTGCTAGTCCTAAAAAATCTAATATCTTATTGTTTACAGTTCCTTTACCTAAAAATACTGTTCCTCCAGAAATTCCATTTTGTTTTGCTTTTTGTATTACCTTGCTTCCTAATCCTGATTTAACTATAACGCAAAGTAATTCAATATTGCTTGAATAACTAAACATTTATATTTAGTCCCCCTTTTTTATTTTAACCAAGTATAAATTATAATAAATTTAAAACTTTATTGACCGCCAATTATTTACATAAATCTTATGCTACATCAAAGTTAACACTATTTCAATAGAAATTAGCTGTAAAATAAAAAAATAAGAAAATTTCAAAAATTTTCTTATTTTTTTATTATCTTTTAATTATTTCTCATATAATCCGTAAGTTTTATTAATATTTTGAACATATATAATACCATTTCCTGGCACATCAATTTTAATTTCTTTTGAAATTGACTCTACAATTTTTTCTGTTTGGTCTGTTTTTGATAAAATAAGAATTACTTCCTTTTCAGGCTCTATTTCCATAGCAAATACTTTACTAGTCTCATGAATTCCTGATCCTCTTGCATTAATAATAGTGCCTCCTAATGATCCAGCTTTAGTTGCTGCATCTATCACATCCTGGGCTCTTCCTTTATCTACAATAATAGTTATAGAATTATACATAACCTTATCAAAATCTCCCTCTTTAACTTTTTCATTTTCTTTGCAACTTCTAGTTCCAATTAAACTAGATATTGATGTTGTAAAAGCTATTCCATGATTAGGCTTTTCAAATTTAAATTCTTCGTCTAATTTTATTAAAGCTTCATCCATAATACTTTTCTTTGAAATCATTAAAACTACTTCTTTACTTACATCTGCAAGTCCTAAAAATTCTAAAATTTTATTATTTACAGTTCCTTTTCCTAAAAGCACAGTTCCTCCAGATATTCCATATTCCTTAGATTTGTGAAGCACCTTACTTCCTAATCCTAATTTAACTATAACGCAAAGAAGTTCAATATTGTTAGTATTAGAATTATTCAACATCTACACCAACTCCTTCTTTTTTAGATTTAATTTTAAATATTAAACCTAATATTTGAAGAGCTATAATTGGCGTCATAGCAACCATAGCTATCATTCCAAATCCATCTATTAAAACATCTGCTCCTTCTATTGATGTTGCTGCACCTTGAGCAAAAGCTAATATAAATGTAGCTGTCATAGGTCCAGAAGCAACTCCACCTGAATCAAAGGCCATTCCCACAAATAGCTTTGGAACTATATACATTAAACCAACTGATATTATATATCCAGGTAATAGATAATGCCATAATTGAATACCTGGAACAATTATTCTGATCATTGATAATGCTACTGCAAATCCAACTCCAATTGCTAAAGACAACATTACTACGTTTCTTTTTACATATCCACTAGTAACATCTTCAATTTGATGAGTTAAAACATAAACTGCTGGTTCAGCTAAAATCGTTACACATCCAAGGATAAATCCTACTATTATAACATAGGCCTTATTATCAAGGGCTGCTATCTTGTAACCAACTATAGTTCCAACTTCCATAAATCCAGCATTAACTCCTACTAAAAATACTACTAAACCTATGAAGGCAAATAATATACCAAACATTATTTTTCTTAATGATTTTTTGGAAATTTTAAATTTAACCTTTTGGAATATTAAAAATATAAGAACTATGGGAGTTAGAGCTAAGAAAATTTCATATGCTAAATGAGGTATAGCATGTAAAAATGGTCCTAATATTCCTTTTGTTCCTTCTAAATTCACTTCTGCTGATCCACTGATTTCATTAGTTCTTGATATTATGCTCATTATCATTACAGCTAAGATAGCTCCTGTTGATGCTATAGCAACTAAACCAAAACTATCTTTTTCTGATTGCTTACTATCTTTTTTTATTTTAGATACCCCAGTTGCTAAGGCTAATATAAAGGGAACTGTCATAGCTCCTGTAGTAGCTCCTGAAGCATCAAAGGATATTGCTAAAAACTCTGGTGATACCAAAATAGCAACAAGGAGTATTACCCCATAAATAATTGTCAGTAATTTATATAGTGGAAATGAATAAACTATTCTTCCAAGTCCTAAAGCAAGCATTATGGATATTCCAATTGAAACAACTATAACTATTAAGAATTTTCCAAAAGCACCTCCAGTTACATCGGCAACTTGTCCACCAAGTATATGAAGATCTGGTTCTGCTATAGATATAACAAGTCCTAGAATTAATCCCGCTATAATAACAATCCATAGCTTGTTTGTCTTAGCTATATTGTTTCCCATTATATTTCCTATTGGTGTTACTCCAATATCAACTCCAACTAAGAATATTGATAATCCTATTACTATAAGTAAAGCTCCTAGTATAAATCTTATTAGCATAGGAGTTTCTATTGGTGTTAATGTAAAGTTTAGTATTATTACAATTAAAGTTATAGGTAAAACTGATAATGATACCTCTTTAATTTTTTCTGTCAATAAATTCAATTTGCCTCATCCCTTCTTATTTAAAATTTATTTTATTAATCACCTCTCTTATTTTTTTCTTTTATATAATAACGATAAGCTTTAAATTTAATAAATTTCATTGCTTTATTTACTCGTAAAATTCTATTACTGTAGAATATGTTGTATGAAATATTACATCTAAAATTTTCATTGAATACTTATCGATTAAAATCAATTTCCATGTTTCCCTTAGTTAATTGTACTTAATATTCATTATTTTTGCAAATTTAAGAAGTTTATAACAATTAAGCTTATATTAAATGAATATATTTAAATTCAATATTTTATTCGTATTATTATCTAAAAAAAGTATATTTTCTTCATAATATTAAGTGTTTAATACTTTTTTTATTCTTTAGGAATTTATAAAAATATTGGCCTGTGAATAATTTTTTATAAATTCCTTTCCTTCAGTACTCTAGGAGATAAATATTATATTCTGGCGACTTGGAGCTTGCGACGGAGCAAAGAATATAATATTTATCTACTTTTTTATAAATTTTCTTCAGGGATATTAAGGAGATATTGTTAAATATATAACCTTTATCTATATCAATTCCTTTTCATAGAATTACCACATAAAAAAAGCCCAACAATTATGTTGGACTTAAAATTTATACTATGTCTTATTTTAATGTTGAAAATTTTATGCTCTATTATAGTACTAACCATATAATTATTTTTGAAATAAATCTATAGTGAGATTCTATAATTTCTTAGTAAAGGATTGGTTATTATGCTTTATTATATATTAATCCAAATCCTTGCCAGTAAATCCTAGGGGTAAAAGTTCTTCTAATGTATATTCTTTAAATTCATCTTTATTTTTAGCAAGATAGATTTTAAAAGTCTTTGGATCACAAAATTCAGCTATTACTTGTCTGCATACGCCACAAGGTGCACAGTATTCAGTTTCTTCAGCATCTGCCTTATTACCTACTATAGCAATAGCAAGGAATTCATGTTGTCCTTCAGATACAGCCTTAAAAAAAGCAGTTCTTTCAGCACAATTTGTTGGAGTAAAAGCGGCATTTTCTATATTACAACCTAAGTATATCTTACCATTTGTACCAAGTAATGCTGCACCAACATTAAAGTTAGAGTAAGGAGTATAAGCAAATTTTTGAGCTTCATAAGCTTTTTCAACTAATAATTTTGCATCAATCATAAATTTCACCTGACACTTTCTTTAATAATAATTAAAAAATATATTTCACTTTAAAAGTATATAACATTAAGTGGATTATTATTATAACACTATTAAATAATTGTGTATATATGAAATTGATTTAAAGATAATTTTGTGCTAAAAGATATCAAAAAAATATTTTAATATATATTGACATTAACGCAACGGAAAGGTTTATCATTAATTTGTAAGGAGGAATAAAGATGGAATATACAATTAAAAAGCTAGCTGAAATGGCAGGTGTAAGTACTAGAACTCTTAGATACTATGATGAGATTGGATTACTAAAACCATGTAGGATTAATTCTTCAGGATATAGAATATATGGGGAAAAGGAAGTAGATATATTACAGCAAATTTTACTTTATAGGTCCATGGATATTAAGCTTGAAGAGATTGAAAATATAATATCTAATTCTAGTTTTGATATTTGCCAATCATTAATTGAGCATCGAAAAAACCTCATTTACAGAAGAAATCAACTTGATCAATTGATTTTAACTGTAGAAAAAACTATTGAGTATAAGAAGGGAGAAATCAATATGTCTAATAAAGAAAAATTTGAAGGATTAAAAAAAGAAAGATTAGAAGAAAATGAAAGAAAATACGGAAAAGAAATTAGAGATAGATATGGAAAAGAAACAATTGAAGCTTCTAATAAGAAGTTTATGAATATAAGTGAAGAAGATTTTGATAAAATGAATGAAAGTGAAGAAGAAATTTTTAAAGGACTGCTAGAAGTTGTTAAAACAGGGGACTTGGATTCAAAGATAGCACAAGAGGTTTATGAAAGTCATAAAAAATGGCTTAGCTTTACATGGCCTAGCTACTCTAAAGAAGCGCATATTGGTTTAGCAGAAATGTATGTAGCAGATGAGAGATTTGCTAAATACTATAATGATAAGGCAGGAAAAAATGTAGTAAATACTTTAAGAGACATAATAGTAAAGTATGCAAAAGAATAATAGTTACAGTAATATAGGGGTTTATATAAAAATAAAAGGGGCTTGTCCAGCCTCTTTTATTTAATTTACGTATTAATATCTAGTTTATTGTCTTGAAAGATAAATGTTTTTTTCTACATCTATAAATACTTCTGCAAGAACTCCATAAGTTTTGCCCCAAGCATCTATTATTTCATCTGTTGCAGCATCACCTAAAGTTTCCTTTATAGCATCTAATAAATGCATTCCAATAATAGGATAATGTTCAGGTTTTACATTAGCATTACAATGTCTTTCTGCTATTTTATTTACTACTGGCATTATAGCTTGTAAATTGTCTATATTTTGAGCAGATGCTAATACAGCCATTGCTAAAGCTTTTGGTTGCTCTCCAGAAGCTTGTCTATCCATATTAAATAATGGTGCTATTTCTGGGTTCTTTTTAAACAGATTCTTATAAAATGTTGTTGTTATTTCCACTCCATGAGTTTTTAAAACAGGAACTGTACTTTTAATTATTTCTATTGTATTTTGATCTAACATAATTTCTCCTTCGTTAATTAATATTAAATAATAATTAATATTGTTTATTATAAACAAAAGTTTATCACTATTTAAATCAAAATACAACTTAAATAATATTAACCTAGGCTAAATATTTTAATTAATATTACTTTTAATCAACTTCATAAAAATATCAGGAGTAACTACTTTTATTTTAGGATTACTATTTAATTTATCAATTACCTTTTGTACATTATTCATATCCTTGCTCCATACGTGAACATAAACAAAGGTATAGGATTCGGGATTGGTAATATCTATATAATCTAGGTTAGTTCTAGAATTAATATAATTAATTAGTTCATCTTCATTTTCTATATCATCCCAAAGTAAGTCTCTGCAAGATACAATAGGTTTATTATTAGACCAAATTATTTCACCCTTATAATTATTACCTCTTTTATAATCAAGATAAAATAAACCATCTATATTCGAACAAGTGGTATAGTTATCCCATAAATCAATGTGATAAAAGGAATTATCATCAATTATTACTACATATTTTTCATCTACATTTTTCATATATTCGTTTAGTCTATTTGTGTAATTAATTAATCTATCCTTAGGATATTTGCTTGGATAAATATATCCATTCCCAGAAGGAGAAACGAGATAGTAATCTAAAATAGCACTTTCATAATACTTATTAAACACAGTCGGTGCTAAAAAGTATAAGGATGGACTTAATGTCCAGCCTAAATTGAAATTCCCTCTATTTTTAGCTCCAAACCATTTTTCTGAACTATAATTGCTTCCAAGTAGCCATTGTTGGTTATCTCCATCAGACATAATAAAAGTTACATAATGAATGTTATCTTCTTGTGGAATTTCAATTTGAGGTTTTTGTTTTTGAATCCTTTCTTTAAATGAACTTAATACCGATAAATTATAGGACCAATCAGAAGCAATAATATCTACTCCATGCTTTGAAGCTATGGTTACATTATTAAATTCATCAGGGCCCCATCCTAAGCAACGAGAGTTTTCATCCATAGAACTAAAAATTGCTTTTCTTAAACTAGTATCATTTATACTATCTTCATAAAATATCAGTGATTTAGACATTATTGCATAATCCCTTAAAGTTGTGGGCTTATCAGGTGATAATTGAATAACTGTAGAATGATTTAACCCAGAGTTCCATAGATTTTCATATGCCCAATAAGAATTTGTATTTCTACAATCTTCAATTAAGTTGTTTATACCTAAGCTTGTAACTTTGATTTCTAGAGATTCTTCTATGGGTAAGGCATCTTTTAGTGAGGCCAGTGAACAAGCGTTGTTTAGAGATGATGGATTAGAGTTACTGTATAGTATATAACCTTTAAGAGTATATTTAAACGTATTTAGAAGCTTCCAAGGGTCACAAATAGTTTCATAACTTATATTATAATTGTTATTTAAATCAGTTAGCCATATTTCATAATCTGGTTCATTTTTACTAAGAATATAAATTTGTGAGTTAGATTTTGTTGATATAATTCCTTGAAGAGCAGAAATCATAGTCTGCTCCTCTTTACTCATATCAGATTCAGAAATAGCATATAAATGTTTAGGAATAATAGAGTTTTTAATATAGCAATCATTTAAACAATTATCCCAAGAATTATCATTGGTAGATGAAGTGGACTTAGTAGTATAGTTATTATAAAATTCCTTTGAAAATTCAAAGTGATTTCCTGCATAGAAGTGTTCTGCATTTTCATTGTTCATACCTGATAATAATATTTGGCGTTTAATAATGTCATTTAAGCTAACATCTTTATAATTTTTCATAATATCGTACATTATCATGAAAGTAGTAGTTCTACCTATGCCTGCTTTACAGTGAAAATGAAGCCAAGAATCTTTTGGTTGATTTTCAACAAAATTAATAAAATAATTAACCATATCATCACTAGGAATACCACCATCTGTTACAGGAATACGAATATATACAATTTCTTTTGAGTTAGCAGCTTGCAACTCATTTTGAACGTATTTAGGAACTATGGTTTCCTTTGTATTATAGAAAGTAATTGGGGTTCCAATTTTAATAGAGTTTAATAATTTATTTTCAGCAGATAAAACTTCAGATAAGCTTAATCCCTTATTGGCATTGTTTTTTTGATTTTCAAAGCTAATAGCTATTCCATTTATAAATCCATGAGATTCCTGCCTTAAATCAATATCTATTATAGAAAAACTATTATCAATAGCCTCTTTTATTAATGAGAGTCCTGAATCTGAAAATTGTGCACTTCCTGATATATTTAATTTATCAAGACCTTTAAGGTTAATAGTATTATCTTTTATTATGGATTTATAATTTGAAGACATTCTAAAGTTATGTGGTAAGGCATTATTATTAGGGGGATTTTCCAATAAATTTAATTCTGATAGAGCTTTAGGAAAGTAATATATATTCATTAATAAGCAAAAAGTTAATAAAAATAATATAGAATAAAATTTAATGTTTTTTTTCATACATATGTACCCCGCAAAAAAATTATTTATATTTATTAGCATTAGAAATAAACTAATGCTTTATTCATTAAGTTTTATTTAGCACTAACATAAAAATCAAATCATATTTTAAAATTTGAAAATATTCAATAAGGATAAAGTATTATAATTATTAAGAAAAATATTATAAATATGTTTTTCATTAAAGTATGGGAGGAAAGATATATGAAATTAATAATAAATGCAGATGATTTTGGGTTTAGCAAAGGTGTTAATTATGGAATAATAGATTCATACAAGAACGGAGTAGTTAGAAGTACCTCTATAATGGCTGGAATGCCAGCATTTTATCACGCTGTAGAACTTTTAAAATCCAGTAGAGGTTTAGAGGGGCTTGGATGTGGAGTTCATTTAACCTTATCAGCTTATAAGCCAGTGCTAGATAGTCATAAAACAATAGTTGATGAAAATGGCTTTTTCCATAAAAGAGTAACTGACCAATTAATTGAAAATAATTTTGATCTTGAAGAAGTATATAATGAATTTTCAGCTCAAATACAAAGGGTTATTAATAGTGGTATAGAAATAACTCATCTGGACTCTCATCATCATGTTCATACATTAAAATCTCTTAAGCCAATTATAGAAAGATTAATTAAAGAATATAATCTACCAATTAGAGGAGGCTTATTGTATGAATTAGATTATGACAAAGTTATTCCTTATAGTGGATTTTTCTATGATAAAACAGTTAGTATTGATGGATTTAAAAAAATAGATATAAATAAGAATGAAATCTTAGATACTATGACTCATCCAGCCTATTTAGATAGCTTTATTATGGAAAATAGTTCATATAATTTGAAAAGAATAGAAGAATTAAAGGTCTTAACATCTAAGGAATTAAGAGATTATATAGAAGAAAGTAATATTAAACTATGTAACTATAAAGACGTATTTTAAAATATTTAACAACAAAAAGCATTATAAAGGTTATAGATATCTTTATAATGCTTTTTATTTTAAGAGTTATGAAAATGTTTTTAATATAATATGTTGAACAAAAATTATTTTCGTGATATTATGAAAATATATTCAAAATAGAAATATTTTTACATGAAAAAATATAAAAAATTTTATACAAGGAGGAATTATATTGTTTAAACAGTTACAAAAAATAGGTAAATCATTTATGTTACCAATAGCAATATTACCAGCAGCTGGTTTATTACTAGGTATTGGAGGAGCTTTATCAAATCCTAATACAGTTGCAGCATATCCGTTTTTAAATATTTCTTGGTTACAAGGTATATTCTCAATTATGTCTTCAGCAGGAAATGTTGTTTTTGGTAACTTATCACTTATTATGTGTATTGGTCTTTCTGTATGATTAGCTAAGAAGGATAAGGGTACAGCAGGGCTTGCAGGTGCAGTAGCATTCTTAGTTATGAATGCTTCTATTAGTGGCATGATTACAGCATTTAACCCAGAAGTCCAATCAATAGATACAGGTGTTGTTGGGGCAATAGTAATCGGATTAACAGTATCATATTTACATAATAAATATGGCAATATTCAATTGCCAGCAGTTTTAGGATTCTTTGGTGGGTCAAGATTCGTACCAATAGTATCTTCTTTTGCAGCAATATTCATAGGGGCAATATTCTTCTTAATATGGCCAACCTTCCAAGGCTGGTTAGTATCAGCAGGTAATGGAATAGCAGGATTAGGAGCAGTAGGAACCTTCCTTTATGGATTTTTATTAAGATTAACAGGAGCAATTGGGTTACATCATATGATATATCCACTATTCTGGTATACAGAATTAGGTGGAATTGAAGTTGTTGCAGGTCAAACAATTGTAGGAGCACAAAATATATTCTTTGCACAATTAGCAGATCCAAATCATATTGGATTATTTACAGAAGGAACTAAATTCTTTGCAGGACGTTTTGCCACAATGATGTTTGGTTTACCAGGAGCATGTTTAGCTATGTATCATAGTGTGCCTAAGGCAAAGAGAAATTTAGTTGGAGGGTTATTCTTAGGAGCAGCAATAACTTCATTTATTACAGGTATTACAGAACCAATTGAATTTATGTTTTTATTCGTTGCACCATGGTTATATGTAGTTCATTCATTATTTGATGGATTATCATTCTTTATTGCAGATATATTAAATATATCAATTGGTAATACATTCTCAGGCGGATTAATAGACTTCACTTTATTTGGAGTACTTCAGGGAAATACTAAAACAAATTGGATATACGTATTATTAATTGGATTAATATGGTTTGCATTATATTATTTCGCATTTAGATTCTTAATTACTAAATTTAATGTTATGACACCAGGAAGAGAGACAGATGAAGAGGAAGTTAAAGTTATAACTAAAGATAGCTTAAATGAAGTTGCAGAACAAGTACTAGTTGCACTTGGAGGAGCAGAAAATTTAGAAGATGTAGATGCCTGTATTACAAGATTAAGAGTATCAGTTAAAGATGTAAGTAAAGTAGATAAAAATAAAATAAAATCTTTAGGAGCTACAGCAGTTTTAGAAGTGAAAGGAGGAGTACAAGCTATATTTGGAGCTAAGGCAGATCCAATAAAGCAAAAAATAAATGAAATTATAGGGAGAGATTAAGAAAATGAAGGAAATAAACAGAGGATTAATTGTATCATGTCAAGCACTAGAAAATGAACCATTACATAGTTCTTATATAATGAGTAGAATGGCAGTAGCAGCTAAAGAAGGCGGCGCTAATGGTATAAGAGCAAATAGTGTTGAAGATATAATAGCTATAAAAAATGAAGTAGATTTACCTGTAATAGGCATAATAAAAATTAACTATGATAATATTAAGCCTTACATAACACCAACAATGAAGGAAGTAGACTCACTTATTAATACAGGTGTTGATGTAATAGCTATAGATGCTACTATGGATCAAGATGAGGAATTTTTAAAGGAAATATTTAAAAAGTATCCAAATCAAAGCTTTATGGCAGATATATCTACTGTGGAAGAAGGTTTAAGAGCCGATAAACTTGGATTTAAGTATATAGGTACTACTTTAGTAGGCTATACAGAGCATTCTAAAGGCATGAATAATTTTGAAGTGTTAGAAGCCTTAATAAAGCAATGTAAGGCTAATATTATAGCAGAAGGTAATTTTGACACTCCAGAAAAAGCTAGATTAGCTTTAGAAAAGGGTGCTTACTCTGTTGTAGTTGGAAGTGCCATAACAAGGCCACAATTAATTACTAAAAAATTCAGTGATGAAATTCTAAAAGTAATTTAATTTATATAAATTTAGTTAATAACTCCTAAGTATTGGTTACTATATTCTAATATTTGGGAGTTATTTCATTTAAAGCACTCTTTTAATTAATTTAGATTAGTGATATTCTAAGAATAGCTTATATTAATTTATAGTATAGTGGAGGCGTAAAGTGGATATATTAAGTGAAATCAGAAGAATATATAATAGCTTTTCTGACAAAGAAAAGGCAATTGCTGATTATATAATGCAATATGGTGAAAATATAAAAAATATAAATATTACTGATTTAGCTAATGAAACAGGAACTTCAGGTGCAACAATAACTAGATTTGCTAAAAAGATAGGGTGTGATAGTTTTGTTGACATGAAGATAAAGCTAGGCTCTAATAGAATAGAAAAGGTAATATTTGAAGATGAAGATGAAATTTTTTCTTATGCATATCAGTATTATAATGAAGTTATAGAAAGAACTAAAATGCTAATAGATAAGGAAGCTATTTTCAATATAGTTAATGAACTTAAAAGTGCTAAGAATATATATATTTACGGTGTAGGAAGTTCAGGATTAACAGCTACAGAAATGATGCAGAGGTTATTAAGAATGGGTTTTAATGTTCACTGTATTACAGATTCACATATGATGATAATTAATAGTTCTATAGTTAAAAAGGAAGATTTGGTAATAGGGATATCTATCTCAGGAGAAACTAAGGAAGTAGTACTTTCGTTAAAAAATTCACAGAAAAATGGAGCGAAAACAGTTTCTATAACTAGCTTTGAAGAAAGCAGTATGAGTAAATATTCAGATATAGAGCTTATAGTTTATAATCCTAGATTCGTTAATAAAAAGAAGTTTATTAACAGTCAATTTTCAGCTATGTACCTATTAGATTTGATTTCGATGGCTTTATTAAAGGATGAAGAATTAAGTAAGAAGATGCAAATTACTGTTGATGCTATTACTAAGGGATAATATAAAATTTTTTATAATTAATATAAAGAATACGAATAAGGAATATTGATAGAGATAATCATTTTTAATAACTTTTTTTGAGGCCTTTTTACAGTTTAAAAGAAGTGTTATATTGGATAAAAATGCTATAATTAAAGTTAAGGGAAAAAAGAGGTGATTATAGTGGAAAAGTTACAAAGATTTATGAAATATATATCTGGATACTTTAATAATGAAAAACAATTAAAAGATGAAGAAGAAGCAACTGGAGAAGTTAAAACTCCTGTGGCAAATCATATAGTTGGTATATGTAATGATAAAATAAAAAATTTGCCAAAGGATTTTCATGGATACTTTACTATAGATGAAACTTATTATAAACATGGCGAACATGAAACAGCATTACATCATTTATTTTTATACACATTAAATGAAGATAATAATGTAGTGTTAACTTCTTATGAATTACCAAGTTACATAGACTATAATGATTTTATCAATTCAAATGAGGAATTAGTAATAGACTATGATAAGTTAGAATTATCTAAGAAATTTACTCCAATAGTATTTCGAGAAACAGAAGAATACTTTTTAGCAGAAAGTGAAAGTGAATTTGCACCTGAAGTAATATTTACAGCAGTAGAAAAAGTATATGATGGAAAGATGGACGTAACAGAAATATTCAGAAAGAACGGAGAAATAGTTTCTGGATCAGAAGAACCAATAAAATATGATAAGATTAAGTAATTAAATATTTCTATTAAAAGTAAAAAAATGCTAGCTACGAATTTAAAATTCATTAGTAGCTAGCATTATTTTTCTGTTTTTAATCTTCTAAAAGCTCGAATTCGTCCTTTGTAGCTCCACAAACAGGGCAAACCCAATCATCAGGTAAATCCTCAAATGGAGTATCTGGATCTATTCCGTTTTCTGGATCTCCGTATTCAGGATCATAAACATAAGTGCATGGAACACATACATATTTTTGCATTAATAAATACCTCCTAATCATCTATACATTAAAATGTATTGGGTATATTATTAAAATATGATATAAATTAATATAAATAAAGAACTTAACGAAGAAGGTGATAAAATGAGTAGAAAAACTAGTAAGAATAATGATTTACTTAGCAGTGTAAGAGGAGATACTTCTCCAAAGATTTATTCTTTATTAGTGGATTTAGTTAATGATCAGAGAGAAGACTTGGCAGAACTAGTATTAAAAATAGATTATTTATTGGAATATTCAAGTTCATGTATTCGCCAAAAGGATTTTGAAGAGGCTAAAGAAACTTTAAGTAAGGTAGAGAATAGAATAAGAATGCTAGAAAAAGATAATGTAGATACAGAGTATATTAGATATCTTTATGATGGTATAAAAAAGAAATGTAAATAAAAATAAAAAAAAAGATGTTACAAAAATCTATTGTGACATCTTCTTTTTATTTAAAATTAATATATTTTAAATATTATTTTCTTTTCTTATTTCTATTTGCAACTTCGATGTTAACTTTTCTCTTGTTAACTTTAAGTCCCATACATTTATCGATAACTTTATCCTTAACATCTGGAGCTATATTTACAAAAGAGAAGTTTTCTAAAATATCAATATCTCCAATAGATGTTGCTCTTATTCTAGCAGTATCCTTTATGAAGTTTACTAAAGATTTAGGAGTAATTCCATCTCTTCTACCGATAGATAAGAATAAACGTACATCTTCTGATTTAGGTGCTTCTAATACATTAGAAGAATAGTTATCAAGTAAATCACTATTAAATTGATTTTTAATTAATGCTGCAATAAGGTCAACATTATCAAATTTCTCAGATAACTCTTTAGCGATTGGAATAAATCTTGTGTAATCTGAATCATTAATAGTACTTGAAACATCATCTAATATACTATCAGACTTACTATTAAATATTTCATTAACTGTTGGGATAGTTTTTCTAGATATATCTCCCTTAGTTACTGTTTTTATTTGTTTAAGCATAGAATATTCCTTTGGAGAAACTAATGAATAAGCTATTCCTTCTCTATTAGCTCTTCCTGTTCTACCTATTCTATGAACGTAGCTTTCAACATCTTGAGGTAAATCATAATTTATAACGTGAGTTATTCCTTCTACATCTATTCCTCTTGCAGCAACATCAGTAGCAACTAGATAATTTAAAGAACCTTCTTTAAATTTCTTTAAAGTTCTTAATCTATGTACTTGAGACATATCTCCGTGCATTCCCTCTACTACATAGCCTCTAGATTGCATTCCTTCTACTAATTCATCAACGCCCTTTTTAGTTCTACAGAATATTATAGCTGAAGAAGGTGTATCGAAGTCTAAAACTCTACAAAGTGCTTCAAATCTTGTTTTATGAGATACTTCAAAGAAACTTTGGCTTATCTTAGAAACAGTCATTGAAGTTTTCTTTATTGCTATATGCTTAGCATCTGGCTTCATGTATCTTTTGGCTAATCTTTTAATTTGATCTGGCATTGTTGCTGAGAATAATAAAGTTTGCCTATCTTCAGGTAATTTCTTTATTATATCTTCTAAATCATCTATAAAGCCCATATTTAACATTTCATCAGCTTCATCTAAAACTAAGAACTTAATCTTATTTAAATCTATAGTTCCTCTTTTAATATGGTCTAACACTCTACCAGGAGTACCAACTACTATATTTACGCCTCTTTTTAAATTTCTGATTTGATTATTTATTGGATCTCCACCATATACAGGAAGTATTGATAACTCATCATATTTCGCTAATCTCTTAAGCTCATCATTAACTTGAATTGCTAACTCTCTTGTTGGAGCTAAGATTATTGCATTAAGTCCATCCTTTTTTGTAATATGGTTAATAATTCCACAACCAAAAGCAGCTGTCTTACCAGTTCCAGTTTGAGCTTGCCCTATAAGGTCATATCCTTCAATTGCAACAGGTATTGCTTCCGCTTGTATTTGGGATGGTTCTTCAAAACCTAATTCTTCAATAGATTTTAAAAGGGTATCCTTAAGCCCTAAGTTACTAAATTTAATTTCATTCATCTAAAATCCTCTTTCTATTTATTTAAAATAATATATAATTAATCATAATCGATTATTTTATATTAACTAATTTAGTATAGGTTATATTATCCGACATTTATCCTAAGCTACTAAATTTAATCTCATTCATTTACAGTCATTTCTTAATTTATTTAAAATAATATACAATTAATCATAAAATTCATTTTATATTAACTAATTTATTATACACTATATTTTAAAAATATGCTCGTATTATTTATTAGAAAAATAAGTAATTTTATAATATTTATTGAAAAAGCAAAAAGAAAACCTTTTAAGGAGTCGAATAATGCAAAATAATAATGAAAAATTATACTTTTATGAATTAGAAACTACTATAGGAAATATATTTATTATAAAAAGTGAGAAGGGTCTAAGAAGTATTGAAATAATAAAAGAGAATTTTGAAGAACTAAATAAGAAATATCAATTAATAGAAAGTAAAGAGAATTGCCAAAATGAAATTAATCAGATATTAGAATTCTTTGCTGGAATTAGAAAAGAATTTGATTTAACTTTTGATATAGAAGGAACTGAATTTAGGAAGAAAGTGTGGATGGAGTTATTGAAAATTCCATACGGAGAAATTAGGAGTTATAGCGATATAGCTAAAGCAGTAGGAAGCGAAAAAGCTGTTAGAGCTATAGGTCAAGCAAATAAGGCAAATCCAATTCCAATAATTATTCCTTGCCATAGAGTAATAGGTAAGTATCAAAAACTACTAGGTTACGCTGGAAATCATACAGATATTCAGGAAAAGCTTATTAATTTTGAAAAAGCCATAATAAAGAATGAAGGAATGAAAAAATGAAAAAGGCTGCCTAAGCAGCCTCATTAGAATTTAAAGGAATTTATAAAAATTACTTTAAATATATTTATTCTATAAACTCCGTCAGGAGTTTCTTCTTTAATTCTACATTTTACATTCTTAATTCTACATTCCTTAACTCTGTGGTAGTTTACTTTTTATTATTTCATAAACTCTTGAATTAAGAGTATCTTGTTCTTCTTTAGTTAAGTTAGATGTCTCTATTGCAGGATGTATGTATAAATCAACATTAGTAGATTTAATCATCCATTTCTTTTTATTACCTTCCATTATCTTATATGAACCATTCATAGTAACTGGTACTATAGGGACTTTAGATTTAGTTGCAAGTTTAAAGCTACCTGCCTTAAATTCTCCCATCTTATCGCCTTGACTTCTAGTTCCTTCAGGGAATATTACTAAGGAATGTCCTTTTTTTAAGATTTTAATACCTTCAATAATAGCCTCTCCAGATTTTCTTATGCTACTTCTATCCATAAATACACAATACATATATTCCATCCAAGTTCTAACCCCTGGAATTTTTTTAACTTCGATTTTAGATACAAAACCTTTTAGTCCAGGAATCTTACTCATGTATATTGGAATATCAAAATTACCTTGATGGTTACCTATATATAATACATTTTTATCTTTTGGAATATTTTCCAATCCATGTACTGTTACTTTAACTCCAGCAATCTTTAATAAGAGTTTTGCCCAAGCGGTAGTAGTTTTATAAACAACTTCATCTCTTTTTTCTTCTAGTCCTTTTTTTGTAAGCATCTTAGTTCTTATCATAGCAGGAATGCTTAAAATAAGTGTGACAAAGAATACTATATACCAAACAATAGATCTAAGCATTCAAATCAAATCCTTTCGATAATATAATAAGTAGATAAATAAAGTATATAACAAAGTTTAATTATATAAAAGTCAATTTGAAAATTCCTCATTTTACAATTAAAGTTAATTTATTCATTATAAGAGTAAATTAAAGTAATCTCATGGTATCAGTAATGTTACATATATGCACATTTTAATTTAGAAAACATATATTGTAAATTATTAGTAGGTAGAGGTGTTAGTTTTGAATAAATCAAGTCCCTATAAATTAGCTGTAGAGAAGTTAAATGATATATTAGATAATGGACCTATGATACCAAGATGTTATGAAGTGAATTATTTAAGAGCTTCAAACAAAATCACAGTAAATATAAATAAGGATGAGAGTAAAAGTAAGAACATATATAAAGGGGAAGGACTATGTGGAAGATGGTGTTGTGAAAAGGAAACATATATGCTTTTCTTTCAAGTAAATGTAGTTTCCAATAAGAAGGGCTATGAAAGAGCAAAGGAAAAGAATAAATCAATAAGAAAAGAGCTTCCACTAATGATTAACTCTATAATAAAAGCTGAAGAAAAGTTTCTAAAGAAAAATAAGCATTTATATGAAGCAGAAATATTTATAAAATTTAACTCCATATATGATGACTTTTATAAGGTAGAAAGCTTTGGATATTTAAAAAATTATATGAATATAGATACAAACTATGAAAAGAAACCACAAAAAAAAGAAGTTAATAATGAAGCAAAAGATAAAAATGATATTAATAAAGATATAATTCTAAATTTAATTAGACCATATATAGAAACACACCTATCACCAATGTATGGAAGAGAAATAGGATTTTTAATAAGAGAGATTGAAGTATTAAGTACAAAGGAATTAGATAATTTTAGTGGAGATTATAAACACCATGAAATAGTAGTTTCAGTTAGGGTATTAAGCATGAACACTATAGAAGAAGTAATATTAGAGGTAAGAGTGAAGCCAAATAGAGTAGTAATTAAAAGTATAGCTTAGTTCCAAAATATAACTCAAATATTGACATATGGAAAATGTTATTATACAATTTATTTGGTACTCAAGCCTTCATAGTTCAATGGATAGAACAGTCCCCTCCTAAGGGACAGATACAGGTTCGATCCCTGTTGGGGGTACCAGAAACTCTTAAGTCTTTATAATATTAGGTTTAAGAGTTTTTTTGTTTGCAATAAATTATAATATAAGTACAAATTTTTCTTGGAATATTAACAAAATAGATTAATTATTAGAAAAAAATATGATTCTTAAGAGCAGGTGGGTAGCTAACTACCAATTGCTCTTTTTTTTATGTAATTAAATATACTTAGGAGTAGATTTAGCACCAACTATTGCAAAAACTTTAGAAATGACTTATATATTTTTCGTGATTTATGTTAAAAATAATATTGTTTCATTAAATATAAGGCGATATTTTCTCTTCAAATAATAATTGTATACTTCTTAATCAGTACAGAGGAATTTATTAAACTTATATTTGAAAGAAGTAGATTAAAGTCAGGAAAATGAATAAGAAATATAGTTCAGGAATAGAAATAGCGCAGAAAAATTTAAATTTAAGGATACAATTTTTATTAGTTCTAATATTTTGAAATTTATATATGATATAATAGATAATAAAAAATATATATATCATTAGGAGAGTGAATTATTTTGGAGAGTTACACGTGGCAGATAATATTACTAATAATATTATTAATAATGTCAGGATTCTTCTCTATGTCAGAAACAGCCTTAATGGCACTAAGTAAAATTAGAATTAGACATATGGTGGATGAGGGAGTTAGGGGAGCAAAATTAGTTGAAAAATTATCTCAGGACCCAAGCAAATTATTAGGAGCAATATTAATTGGAAACAATATAGTGAATATTGGAGCATCAGCACTTGCTACTTCAGTTGCAGTTAAGGTTATTGGACCAAGTGGTGTAGGTGTGGTTACTGTAATAATGACTATTTTAGTCCTTACATTTGGGGAAATAACGCCTAAATCTATAGCTAAGCAAAATTCTGAAAAGGTAGCTTTAATGGTTAGTAAACCAGTAAACTTCATAGTTAAGGCATTTAACCCATTAGTATTAATATTTACTGCTATATCTGGGATTTTTATAAGACTTTTAGGTGGTGATCCTAAAGCTACAGAACCATTTATTACAGAAGAAGAATTAAGAACCATGGTTGGTGTTAGTGAAGAAGAGGGAGTACTTGAAGGCGTTGAAAAGGAAATGATATTTAATGTTTTTGAGTTTGCTGATTCTCAAGTAAAAGATGTAATGGTTCAAAGAGTAGATATAGTAGCTATAGATGTTAATGCTACTTACGAAGAAGTTATAAGTATAATTAAAACTGAGCAATTTTCAAGATTACCAGTTTATAATGAAAACATAGATGATGTTATAGGAATACTTAATGTCAAAGATTTAATAATGGCATCAGGTTGTGAAGATAATTTTAAGGTATCAGATTATATGAGAGAGCCTTACTATACTTTTGAGTTTAAGAAGATAACTGAATTATTTAAAGAAATGAAGAAAACAAGAAATCATATTGCAGTAGTATTAGATGAATATGGCGGTAATGTGGGTATAGTTACTATTGAGGACTTAATCGAAGAAGTAGTTGGAGAAATCGAAGACGAATACGATGATGAAAGAGACAGCGATATAATAGTTGTTAAGGAAGATGAATATATAGTTGATGGTAGTGCAAGATTAGATTATATTGGAGAATTAATAGGAGTTACTATGGAATCAGAAGAATTTGATTCTGTAGGAGGTTTAGTTATTGGAGAACTTGGAAGATTTCCAGAACCAAATGAAGAGGTTAAGATTAACAATATTAAATTTATAGTAGAAGATATTGATAAGAATAGAATCAAAAAGGTTAGAATATTTACCTAACTCTCTAGATTATAAGAATTTTGAATGATAATTAAAAGTTATAAATTTGAATTGGGGGCTGTTGCGACAGCTCCTTTAAAAAACTTTTTTATTAAGGAGAAGTGTATTATGGACTACATGGATCTTGCAATAATAGAAGCTGAAAAAGCTTTTTATAAAAGGGAAGTCCCTGTTGGAGTAGTAATAGTTAAAGATGGACAAATAATATCTAAAAAACATAATTTAAAAGAAGAGATGAAGCTTACTACTGCTCATGCAGAAATCTTAGCTATAGAAGAAGCAAGTAAAAAGTTAGATAATTGGAGATTATCTGGTTGCCATATGTATGTAACCCTAGAGCCTTGCCCAATGTGTGCAGCAGCCATAGCTCAAAGTAGAATATCTAAATTATATATTGGTACCTTTAATAAAGATATGGGAGCTTGTGGCTCTACAATAAATTTATTAGGTTATAATGTATTTAATTGGCAAGTTGATGTAAAATGGTGTTATAATCAAAAATGTAGTGATTTACTAACATCATTTTTTAAAAATAGAAGAAAAAAACAAATTGTAGAGGAGGAAGTGAAATGAATCCAGTAGCTTTTGAAGTCTTCGGATTAGAAATTAGATGGTATGGACTAATAATATCATTTGGGGTTTTAGCAGCTATGCTATTAATGTATTTACTAGCAAAGAAGAAAAACGTTGACTACGACGTAATAATAGATGCTTTTTTAATTACTTTTCCTATATCTATTATAGGAGCAAGATTATATTATGTTGCCTTTGAATATCAAAACTATCATTCATTTATGGATGTAATAAATATAAGAAATGGTGGAATGGCTATTCATGGTGGTGTTATAGCAGCGCTATTATCAGGATATATCTTTGCTAAATATAGAAAAGTTAATTTTCTAAAATATGTAGATGTAATAATGCCAGGGGTTATTTTAGCACAAGCTATAGGTCGTTGGGGAAACTTTATGAACCAAGAAGCTCATGGCGGTCCTGTATCTCAAGAATTTATAAATAAATTCCCAGAGTTTATACAAAAGGGTATGCTTATAAAGGGTACTTATTATCATCCAACATTTTTATATGAGTCTTTATGGAATTTATTAGTTTGCTTAATTCTAGTTTACATACTTCTTAAAAAGAAAGATGGAAAGGATGGAATTGTACTTGGTGGATATATGATTTTATATTCAATAGGTAGATTCTTTATTGAAGGATTAAGAACAGATAGCTTAATGTTTATGGGCCTTAGAACAGCTCAAATTGTAAGTTTATTAGGAATACTTCTAGGAATAGTACTAATTATATTTTTAACTAAAAAGAAAAGAGCATAAATAATATTAATAAAAAATATATAGAATGTAGAATTATTAATTAACTTATTTTATAAATTGATTGTAAGAGTTTATTATTTAATTCTACATTTTTTATAGCTTAAAATGGATTTTGTACCTATATAAAACAGTATTAAATTTAAATTTGAGGGGCCTTATCTTTTAAATGTTGCAATATTCATTTGTATATGATAATATATAGCAGTAGTTCAAATTAAGTAACTATAAGTAAAATTAAAAAATAATTATATTATTAATTATTTTATTTAATTTAATATGGAGAGATGTCCGAGTGGTCGAAGGAGCACGCCTGGAAAGNAATAATATTTATGTTAGAATGAGAAAGTATTAGACGAGTATAGAATTATGGAGAGATGTCCGAGTGGTCGAAGGAGCAAGCCTGGAACGCGTGTTTAGGGGCAACTCTATCAGGGGTTCAAATCCCCTTCTCTCCGCCATGGCCGTGCTAGATGGGGAGTTAGCGGTGCCCTGTAACCTGCAATCCGCTATAGCAGGATTGAATTCCTAGCCGAGGCTTTAGTCTGTAGAGCCTGCCTATGCAAGTGGTGTTGATGGCAAGGTCCCATACGACGTAAGTGCGTGAACCTCGTCAGGTCCGGAAGGAAGCAGCGATAAGCGATTACTGCGTGTGATATGGATTAATCTTGTCAGAGCTAACTACATAGTAACGTCTATAGACTACTGTCGAAGCTAGGTGCACGGTTTAATTTTAGGCCTTTCTTGCAAGAAGGGTTTTTTTAATGTAAATTATGAAAGTTTAAAACAATTATTTATAGGTTACTCTTCAATAGGATTAACATACAATAGGACAAAGAAAGCGAGGGAATTCCGTTAGGAACACCCTCGTTTTCTTTTTTACTATTTAGGATTTCATAAAAAGATAACCTTTTGAATAACACTCATAATTCCGAATAAAATGAGGGATTATTACCTTCAGTGTAGAATGAGATAAATATTATATGACGGTGACTTGGAACGAAGTGACGGAACAAGGAATATAATATTTATCTCATTTTTATTTTCTTGTTAAATCTATAAAACTATATCTTAAATTATCTTCTTCATTAGTAAATATTTCAGATTCGTAATCAATAAACCAATCATCAAGATTTATTTGGGGGAAGGTAGTATCTCCACTAAAATCTTTATAAACCTTAGTTAAATAAAGCTTATCAGATTTTGGTAAAAGAGACTTATATATTTCCCCACCACCAATAATAAAAGCTTCTTCAGTAGAATTTTCAAATCTATCTATAATAGAATTTATATCATTAACTACTTCAACTTCAGTTGAATCAACCTTATAATCTTTATCTCTTGTAATTACAATATGATGCCTATTAGGTAAGACCTTTGGTAAAGATTCAAAAGTTTTTCTTCCCATAATTATAGTATGACCAGATGTAATTTCCTTAAATCTCTTTAGGTCCTTAGAGATATGCCATAAAAGCTGATTATCTCCACCAATTACATCATTGCTTGCTACAGCAACTATAATTGATAACATTATACACTTACCTCCATTTTAATAGGATCATGGTGCTTGTAATCTATTAGTTTTATATCATCTACAGTAAAATCATAGAAATTATTAATTTTAGGGTTTATCCAAAGCTTTGGAGCTTCAAAATCTTCATTTTCTCTAGTAAGTTGAAGTTTCATTCCTTCAACTTGGTTTTCATAAATATGAGCATTATTAATAACATGAGTAAATAATCCAGGTTTAAGATTAGTTACTTGAGCTATTAAGTGAACAAGTACAGCATATTGGCTGGTATTAAATGGAACTCCAAGTGGTATGTCTCCGCTGCGCTGGATTAACATACAGTTCAGATATCCATCTGTTACATCCCATAATGTTTGATAACAACAAGGTTGTAGAGTCATTTCTGGTAGATCTTCAATATTCCACATAGACATTATCATTCTTCTGTCTTGAGGATTATTTTTTAAAGTTTCAATAAGCTTATCGACTTGATTAAATTTAGCTATTTGATATCCATAAGCTTTACCAATTGTATTATTTTCATCTACCCATTCATCCCAGATATGTACATTTTGCTCTTGAAGCTTTGTAACATCATTAGATTGATCTCTATATATCCATAGCATTTCCTTTATAGCTGTTTTGAATGCAACCTTTTTAGTTGTTAGAATAGGAAATTCCTTTTGTAAGTTAAATTGCATAATTTGATGTGGTAGCTTATATGTAGGCATTCCTGTTCTATTATTATCATAATATCCATTATCTAAGATGTCTCTAACTATAGATAGATATTTCTTATCGTATAAACTCAAACTATATCCCTCCTTATTTTGATTAAGACTATTGTACTATAAAAATAATAATCTAAGAATAGAAAAAGATTAAAATTATTTTAGTATTAATTTTTATAAATTACAAAATATGGTATAATGTTCTTTGTAAATAATTATTTTATGAGAGGTTTAGGAGGGGAATTAATGTCAAAGTATAAATTTCTATCAGTATCTATTTTTACTTTAGCACTTTCTATTATTATTTCTGCATCTATTATTTCAAAGGGCATTGAAAATAAAGGAAGATATATAGGTGATGGATTATATCAAGGGGCTAATAATATTAGCACAACTATAAGAGATCGTTCATTTAATGATAAAGAAAATAATAAGGATGTTTTTACTCAAGATGATGCAGCACTCTATTTAGGAATATCCCAGGAAAGACTAATGCAAATAATAAATAATGAAAAGTCTAACATACCATATGTAAAGGTTGCAGAGAATTTTATATTCAGTAAAAATGCCTTAGATAAATGGATTGAAGAGTCAAATTTTAAAATGTAATTTTTTTTTTTTTTTAATATATGCTTTGTAAGATTAAAAAGTAAAGTTAAAAGTGGAAAATAATGTTTAATATATATAGGGGGCCTAGGTACTATTTAATTGAGATGTTTGTATTATCTATAGCTATTTTTTGGATAGGAATAGCTATACTTGATACAACAGAACCACTTATAAGTTACTTATTATCAATAATAGTTTCTGATTTAATACTAAAATCCAAGGGGAACTTAAAACTCAAATAAAGGATGGAAATTAACATGATTGATGGGATAGGTACTGTATTTTTATTTTTAATATTTGGATTTGTTATAATTTACATTTCTCAAGTAATGGAAGAGATTAAGAAGCTAAATAGAATTTTAGACAAGATAGGTAATCACTTAGGTATAGAAATTTATAAAGATATTGATGAAGAATTAAGGGGTATTATTATAAATGATGGTAAGATAAAGGCTATAAAGAGATATAGAGAACATACTGGATTAGGGCTTAAAGAAGCTAAAGAGTATATTGATAATTTAGATGTAAAGTAGGAGGAAATTATTGATATAAGAAGCTATTAACTGAAGTAATTAATATAGCAAAAACTATGGAAGAATTAGAACAATTAAATTTAGCTGTAGTAAGTAGTAACATAAAAGCAATTAATTTATATAATGAATTGGAATTCGTAACTTATGGCAAAGAAAAAAAAGCAATAAAATCAAATAATAAATATTATGATGAAAATTATATGGTGTATTTTGCGAAATAATAGGCGAAAAATTCAGAAAAAAGTATATGGTATTTAATACTACCTTTCTCCCTCTGTTTTTTTATCGTTTTTTTATTGTTTTTATCACTTGTAATTTTTTTCAAAATAAATTATTATAAACATATATTATTTTGGAAAAAGAAAGGAGAAATACAGCTATGGAATTTACTGTAAAAAGGCTTAAGTATGAAATTCTATCTAGTAGCACGCAATCAAAAACAGCTACAATTTTTGGAAATTGGATTACTATACCCTTTTTTAAGGTAAATTTGCAAGAATCTATTTCCTAACTTGCAAAAGTAGTAACTCCAATTAGACCCGTCTGTTTATAGAGGGTCTTTTATTATGCCCAAAAAAGTGAAAAATTGGAGTTGATTTAAATGAATAAAATAAGTAAAAATATTAAAAATGAGTATTTATATAGATTTCTTTCATCCTTTGATATAACATCTGCTATCTGGGTATTATATTTAGGCTATAAAGGTATGACTTTAGCTGAAGTAGGATTGCTTGAAGGGATATTTCATGTAACTGGGTTTCTATCAGAACTTCCAACAGGAGCTTTAGCTGATTTATTTGGTAGAAGAAAAATTATGATAATTGGAAGATTAACATCTTTAATATCTGCAATAATAATGTTATTTTCTAATTCCTTTTTAGGATTTGCAATTGGATTTATATTATCAGCCTGGGGATATAACTTAAATTCAGGATCTGAAGAAGCTTTAATTTATGATAGTCTCAAAGTTTTAAAAAGAGAAGAAGAGTATTTAAAGATTAATGGGAAAATAAATTTAATTATAGAAGTTTCACAAGGATTAGCTGTATTTATTGGTGGACTGCTTTCAGAAATAAGTTTCTCCTTTAGTTATATTACTGCAATTATTATAGGTATATTTTCTTTGTTAGTTTCCTTTAAGTTTACAGAAGTAGATATTAGAGAGCCTCATGAAGAAAGGATTACAGTAATTAATCATTTTAAGACATCTATAAAGATAGTGAAAGAAAACAAAAAGCTTTTAAATATATTAATTTTCTTTCCTACAATATACACATTTTCAGCCATAATATATTTTTATGGTCAACAGTTTTTAAGTGATGGTGGTTATTCAAGAGTAAATATATCTATTGTATTTTTAATTAATGGAGTACTTTCATCTATAGGCGCCATTATAAGTAGTAAAGTGTATGCAAAATTTAAAAGAATAGGTTGGATATCAATATCTATGATAATAAGTATCTTAATATTGATTATGGGTAATTCAACTAAAAAATTATCTGTAATAACTTTTCTTTTTGTAGGATTTTTTACATCCATACTTCAGCCCATTAGTAGTAAATTAATAAATTCTATTGTAGCTTCTAAACAAAGAGCAACTATAATTTCAGTAGAGAGCATGTTTTACTCTATGATGATGATAATATTATTCCCTATATGTGGATTTATTGGCGATAAATTTGCTTTGGAAACATCCTTTAAATTTATTGGAATTATAGGTTTGATGATAACTGGAATTGAAATTTTTATTATAAAGAAAAAATAAAGTGATAAAGAGACTAAGGGAACTTAGGCTCTTTTTTTTATATTAATATAATAATTCACTATAATAAAAGTAAATAATACTAAATTTTCTACAAAAATGAAATGAAATCAATATTGTCTAAAATTTAACGATAATAATTGGAAGAAATTATGTAAAGTAATATTTGTGTGTGATTTTTGAAATTTTGTTGCAAGATTTAAAGTTACAACTTGCATGATGAAAAAAACAAGATGAAGGATTGCAATTTAAAACTTTCAAGTGTTTGAACTAAATATGTAAAGTTATATTTTTTTAATCCTTCATTAATTTTATTCTTTAGTCTATAATATAAATAAACGATTTAAATAAGGAATGATTTTATGGGATATACAGCTTTATATAGGGAATGGAGACCACAAAATTTTTATGATATTGTGGGTCAAGAACATATAACTACAACAGTTAAAAATCAAATATTAAATGATAGAATAGCGCATGCTTATCTTTTTTGTGGAACAAGAGGAACAGGTAAAACTACCACAGCTAAGGTTTTTGCTAAAGCCTTAAACTGCCTTGATTTGCATGATGGTGAACCATGTAATAAATGTGAAATGTGTCAAAAGATAAATGATGGATTAGCAATAGATGTTACAGAACTAGATGCTGCATCTAATAATGGTGTTGATAAGATTAGAGATATTATTGATGATGTTAAATATCCACCACAAGAAGGTAGATATAAGGTTTATATTATGGACGAAGTTCATATGTTATCTACTGGTGCTGTTAATGCCTTCTTAAAGACTTTAGAAGAACCACCAAAGAATGTAATATTTATATTAGCAACAACAGATCCTCAAAAGCTACCAATTACTATTCTTTCAAGATGCCAAAGATTTGATTTTAAAAGAATTAATAATAATGAAATTATAGGTAGACTAAGAAAGATAGTTAATGAACAAAATGCTTTAGCAGATGATAAAAGCTTAGCTTTAATTGCAAGAGTATCTGATGGAGCAATGAGAGATGCTTTAAGTATATTAGATCAAGCCATTTCAATGGGAAATGGTGCAGTAGAATATGATGTACTTGTAAGTATGCTAGGACTTGTAACCAATGATCATTTATTTAGTTTAACTAATTCAGTTATTCAAAGAAATGTTGAAAAGTCTATAAGTATAATAGATGAAGTAGTTTATGCTGGAAAAGATATTTATCTATTTATAAAGGATTTAGTAAGCCATTACAGAAACATTCTTATGGCGAAGGTTACTAATAATCCAGAAGAAGTACTTGATATGTCAGAAGAAAATATAGCTTTAATTAAAGAGCAAGCTTCAAAAATTAGAGCAGAAGAAATTATGAGATATATTAGAATTCTTCAAGAAGCAGAAGCAAATGCAAAAATTAGTAAACAAGCAAGATTATATTTAGAATTAGCAATAATAAAAATGTGTAAAGTAGAATATGATACTTCTAATGAAGTTATATTAAGCAGACTTAATAAACTTGAAGAAGGACTTAAAAATGGAAGCTTAAAAGTAGTAAGTGCAAATTCAGCAGAGTCTAATATAAGTTCTAAGAAAGAAGCTTCTACAAAAAATGTTAAGCAAGAGGTAAAGAGAACTATTAGTCATAATATAGCTGGGAATGAAAATTCTAAGGTTACTCTAAATGATATACAAAGAGCTTGGAAGGATATATTAGAAAGAATTAAATCAAGAAGAAAAATGATAGTATATGCTTCTATGGTTACTGGGAAACCTATAGAATGTAGGAATGGAATATTAACAATTGAATATGAAGACCAATATAAATTCAATAAGGATAGGTTAGAAAAGCCTGAAAATAAGGCAGTTATTCAAGAAGTATTAGCAGAAATATTTAGAGAAGATATGAAAATAGTATTTGAAGTAGAGGAATCATCAAGTAATGAAAAGTCAATGGAAGATATGCTAATAGAATCTCTAGGTGCTGATATGGTAGATATATTAGATGAATAATATCTACATAAGTGAGAATCTAAATTTAAATTTAGTAATTCGAACTTACAACGCTGACAATAGGAAGCGTTGTTACATAAATATTATAATAAATAACAATAATAAAATTATTAATAACCTAAATATAGTAAAATAAATAAAAATACTATATAATAGAGAATATATTTTTTATATAAGGAGGATGTTTTTATGGCAAGAGGAGGATTTCCAGGCGGATTCGGCGGAGGAAATATGAACAACCTAATGAAGCAAGCTCAAAAGCTTCAAAAAGAAATGGAGCAAATGCAAAAAGACCTAGAAACTAAAGAATTTGAGGCTTCAGTAGGTGGTGGAGCTGTAGTTGTAAAGGCAAATGGTAAAAAGGAAATTGTTTCTATTAATATAAAACCAGAAGTAGTAGATGCAGATGATGTTGAAATGTTAGAAGACTTAGTATTAAGTGCTGTAAATGAAGCATTAAGAAAAGCAGAAGAAGAAAGTGCAGACAAAATGGGAAAATTAACTGGCGGAATGAACATGCCAGGATTATTCTAATAGATTTAAAGGAGAACTATTTAGACAGTTCTAAATTAAAAATGTAGAATTATTTATTAAGTTTCAAGCAAATTAATAATAGTATATTTATTTTAGAAACTCCTTAAGGAGTTTCTTCTTTAATTTGCATTTTTAATTTTATATTTTAGAAAAATATCCTTTATTTATTAATTTTACAGAAAGGATGATTTTATGGATTTTTATCCAGTTGCTATAGAAAAGCTTATTGAAGAATTTGCCAAGCTACCCAGCATAGGGCAAAAAACAGCTCAAAGATTAGCATTACATGTATTAAATCTTCCTGAAGATGAAGTTAGAGAATTTGCAAATGCTTTAGTAAAAGCAAGAGGAACTATAAAGTATTGTTCAATATGTGGAAACTTTACAGATTCAGATCCTTGTGCAATATGCTCTAATCCTAGTCGAGATAAAGATATAATTTGTGTAGTTGAGCAGCCTAAGGATATAATGACAATGGAAAAGGTTAAAGAATATAACGGTAGTTATCATGTTTTACATGGTAATCTTTCACCAATGCAAGGAAGAGGCCCTCAAGATATAAGAATAAGAGAGCTAGTTTCAAGAATGAGTGCAGATGTTAAGGAAGTAATTCTTGCAACAAATCCTAATATTGAAGGTGAAGCAACTGCCATGTATATATCAAGAATATTAAAACCTTTAAATATTAGAGTAACTAGAATAGCATCAGGAATACCAGTTGGTGGAGATTTAGAATATGCTGATGAAGTAACTCTTTCAAAGGCTCTAGAAGGAAGAAAAGAAATCTAAAAAAGGGGAGTATATGGCGAAATTATTAAAGTTTTTATTTAGTAGAATGGTTATTGTAGGGTTGCTTATTATTATACAGTTAGGAATAGTTAGCTTCACTATATGGAGACTATCTGAATCCTTTGTATATTTATATGTATTATTTACGACAATAAGTATATTTTCTGTTATTTATATATTAAGTACAAAAGATAATCCATCTTATAAATTAGCTTGGGTAATACCAGTTCTTCTCCTTCCTGTATTTGGAGGATTCTTCTATTTGATTTTTGGATCAAGAAGGACAACTAAAAAATTTAGGGAAAGAATGATTAATATTTATAAAGAAACATCAAAATTTTTACCTCAAGATGAAGCAGTTATATTAGGAATTAAGAATGAAGATAAGGCTTTTGCAAATCAAGTAAAATATTTAAATAATTATGCGGAAAGTCCTATATATAAAAATACTATAACAAAGTATTTATCTCCTGGTGAAAAATTTTTTGAAGAACTAAAAAGAGAGTTAAAAACAGCTAAGAAGTATATATTTATGGAATACTTTATTATTCAAGAAGGCGTTATGTGGAATAGCATACTAGAAATCTTAGAAGAAAAAGTAAAAGAAGGTGTAGATGTTAGAATTATTTATGATGATATGGGATGCCTTCAAACTCTTCCATATAAATATTATGAAAAGCTTAGAGAAAAGGGAATAAAAACCTTAGTTTTTAACCCATTTGTGCCATTTTTATCTGTAATTATGAACAATAGAGATCATAGAAAAATTACAATTATAGATGGACATACAGCTTTTACTGGAGGAATCAACTTAGCAGATGAATATATTAATGAAGTAGTTAGATTTGGACATTGGAAAGATGCTTCTATAGTTTTAAAGGGAGAAGCAGTTTGGAGTTTAACTATAATGTTTCTTCAAGCATGGGAATTTACATGCGGTGAAAAAAATGATTATGAAAAATATAGACCAAAGGTTAATTATGTTGATGAATTTGCAAGTGATGGCTATGTTCAACCTTATGGTGATAGTCCTTTAGATAATGAAAATGTTGGTGAATTTGTTTATTTAAATATTATAAACAAAGCAAAGGATTATATTTATATAAATACTCCATATTTAATAGTTGATAATGAACTAGTAACAGCATTAACTCTGGCAGCTAAAAGTGGAGTGGATGTAATTATAGTAACTCCACATATAGAAGATAAGTGGTATGTACATTTAGTAACTAGAGCTTATTATCCTCAATTAATAGAAGCTGGCGTAAAAATATATGAATATACACCAGGGTTTATACACTCAAAAACCTTTGTATCTGATGACAAGGTAGGAGTTGTTGGAACAATAAATATGGACTACAGAAGTCTTTATTTACACTTCGAAAATGGTGTGCTTTTATATAAAACTAAATCTGTTATGGAAATTAAAGAAGACTTCATTGAAACTTTAAAGCTTTGTCAAAGAATAACAATAGAGGATTGTCATAAAGTCAAGTGGTCCAATAAATTTATAACAGCTATATTAAGGGTGTTTTCACCTTTAATGTAAAAATTCATTATATGAATTTTATACTCAATCTGAATAATTTTATAAAAGTATGGACATTACTTTAATAGTAATTATTTGGGAGGAGTCTATGATGAATAAAAATGTTATTTTAGAATTTTTATTTAAAAGTGAAGATAAAAAGAAAAGAGAATATACTGAAGAGGAAATAGCTATATTTAGAGATATTGAAGAAGCTATAGAAGAAATGGAAGTAGCTAGGGTTTTATTTAATTCCGTAAGTGATCCTAAGTTAATAGAGTTAGCAATTCATGAAGAAGATGTAGCTAGAGCAAGATTTGATTATTTAATAGGTATAGCTAAAAAACAAGGTTTTAGAAGAATAGAATAATAGAATAATAAAGTTAAAACAATAATATTATTAAGTGGAGGGGATTTGTATGGATGTAAATTTAATATTATATGGTTTAATTGGACTAGTATTACTTTATTTATTAATTAAGGTTTTAAAATGGCCACTTAAAATATTAATAAATGGTGTAATAGGTATAGTATTACTGTATTTAACTAATATACTAGGATCTTATTTAGGCTTTTCAATAGCAATTAATTGGGTTACAGCCTTAATAGCAGGATTCTTAGGAGTACCAGGAGTTATATTTTTGGTAATATTTCAATTGTTTTTCTAGGATAAATTAGAATTATAAATTTACAAAAAGTAAGGTGGAATATCATTAATTGCGTGAGCAATAAGATATTTCACCTTTTATTTATGGAGTAGTTTAATAAGTCTCCTTTTTTTCACGAGAGAGGGAACCAATAGTTCCCTAAAGTTTATATAGATGGGAGTTAGAAGTTTTTAAAAATTAATGAGTGAAAAGCTTCTTATAAGAGTAATATATGAATAGTGATTAAATAGGTTACTACTATTTTACAAATTATATGTTAAAATATTTATGTATAAACATATAAAGGAGATGATAAGGTGCCAGCTGGAAATGGAGTAAATTGTAGCTACTGTCCTGAATACAAAAAAACTTGTAACGGAGATGATAAGGGATGTTTATGTTATAAGTGTCCAAGGCATTTAGGACAATGTATATGTGTTAAATATTGCAGAGAGACAGAATCTATATTAGTATTTGAAGAATAGACTGGAGGAATAGAAAATGTCTGATAAGGGGAAGAAATTTTTAACTGAATTTAAGGAGTTTGCACTAAAAGGAAATGTATTAGATTTAGCTATTGGGGTTATTATTGGAGGTGCTTTTAATAAAATAGTATCTTCTTTAGTACAAGATGTAATAATGCCGCTAATTGGAATTATAGTTGGCGGAGTAAAGTTTGAAGATTTAGCTTATGTATTAAAATCAGAAACAGCAACAACTGAAGCAGTTACCTTAAAATATGGAGCTTTCATTCAAAATGTAGTAGATTTCTTAATCATAGCTTTATCAATATTTGTATTTATTAAAATAATTACAAAATTGAATAGAAAAAGAGAAGAAGAAGCTATAGAAGAGGCTGAAAATAAGGAGCCTGAATTAACAGTAGAACAGGAATTATTAATAGAAATTAGAGATTTATTAAAAGAAAAATCATAATGAGCAAATGTAGTACACACTGCATAAGATAATAATAAAAAATTATATTTTAATTAACAAAATAAAATTTATGAAACTAATATATGATAGTAGAAATGTTTTAAATATTTAATAAAGTGGTTGTTAATTTTATGAAAAAGTAGTAAAATTAACAATAAAAATAAGCAATAAGTATAAATAAAAATTTTATAATGGGGGAGAAGAAAATGCACAAAAAGCTATTTATTCCAGGTCCAGTTGAGGTAAGGCAAGATGTATTAGAGCAAATGGCTAAACCTATGATTGGGCACAGAAGCAAAGAAGCTTCTGCAATTCAAAGAAGAATCAGTGATAATTTAAGAAAGCTATTTTTCACAGAAAGTGAAATACTTTTGTCAACTACTTCAGGTAGTGGACTTATGGAAGGAGCCATTAGATCCTGTACAGCAAAGAGGGCAGCTGTATTTTCCGTAGGGGCATTCGGAAAAAGATGGTATGAAATGGCTACTACTAATAATGTTCCTGCAGATATTTTTGAAGTAGAAATGGGAAAAGCTGTTACTCCTGAAATGGTTGATAAAGAACTTGCAACAGGAAAATATGATTTAGTTGCAGTCACACATAATGAAACATCAACTGGTATTATGAACCCAATTGCAGAAATTGGAGAAGTGGTTAAGAAATATCCAGATGTAGTATTTATAGTAGATACTGTAAGTTCTGCTGCTGGTACTAAAATAGAAGTAGATAAATGGGGAATTGATGTATGTATAACATCTAGCCAAAAGGCATTAGGATTGCCTCCAGGACTAGCTATATGTACATTTTCTAATAAAGCTAAGGAAAGAGCAGAAAAAGTACCTAATAGAGGTTTCTATTTAGACCTTTTAGCTTTATATAAATATATTCAAAAGAAGGATTATCAATACCCTTCAACACCATCAATATCTCATATGTATGCTCTTGACTATCAACTAGACTATATACTAAATAAAGAAGGCTTAGATAATAGATTTGCAAGACATTTAGAGATGGCTAAGGTAGTTAGAGAATGGGCAAAGAAATACTTTGAATTATTCCCAGATGAAAACTATCTATCTAATACCTTAACTACAGTTAAAAATAATAGAGGTATAGATGTTTCTGCTTTAAATAAAGAATTAGGCAATAGGGGATTCCAAATATCTAATGGATATGGAAGCTTAAAGGATAAGACTTTTAGAATAGCTCATATGGCAGATTGTCAAATGGAAGATATTCAAGAGCTTTTAAGCAATATAAATGATATTTTAGGTTTAGAATAAATTTAAAATGATTTAAGCAATAAGTATTAAATAATTTATTTAAATGTAAATATAATTAGTTGTTATAACAGATTAAGATTTGAAATGAAGAATTATTCCTGTAATTTAAATTACAGAAAATATATAAAATTAGAAACTCCTTAAGGAGTTTCTTCTTTAATTTTACATTCTTCATTATTAATTTTACATTTATTTTAGGGGGTATAAAAATGACAAAGATATTAATTAGTGATGGGCTACAAGAAAAAGCAATAAATAGTCTTAGATTATTAGGCTTTGAAGTTGTAGATAAACATTATAATAAAGAAGAATTAGGAGAAATCCTTAAAAAATACGATGCTTTAGTTATAAGATCAGCTACTAAAGTAACTAGAAAAGTTTTAGAGGCTGCCAAGGGTGGAAACTTAAAATTAATAATTAGAGCAGGTGTTGGAATAGATAATATAGATTTAATAGCAGCAAATGAATGTGGAATAGTTGTAAGAAATACTCCTAATTCTAGTTCAGATTCAGTGGCAGAGCTTGCACTAGCTCATATGTTTGCAGTAGCAAGATTTGTTGGAACTTCTAATTATACTATGAGAAATGGCGAATGGAATAAGAAGAAGTATGAAGGTGTTGAATTAAGTGGGAAAACATTGGGGATAGTAGGTATGGGTAGAATAGGAAGATCTTTAGCTACTAAGGCTACTGCTCTAGGAATGAAAGTAGTATATAATGATGTTTTCGGTAAGGTAGATGGCTTAGGATATGAATTTTTAGACCTAAAGGATTTACTAAAGGTTTCTGATTTCATATCTCTTCATGTTCCTTATGATAAGAATGGTGGCTCACTAATAGGAAAAGAAGAATTAGAATTAATGAAAGATGGATCTTATTTAATAAATTGTGCAAGAGGAAAAGTGGTAGATGAAGAAGCTTTATTAGAAGCATTAGATAGTGGAAAGATTGCAGGGGCAGGAATTGATGTATTTGCAATAGAACCAAATACTAATGAAGCATTAGTTAATCATCCAAGAGTTAGTTGTACACCTCATATTGGTGCAGCAACAATTGAAGCACAAGAAAGAATTGGAGATGAAGTAGTTTCAACTATTAAGGAATTCTTTAAGTAGGATAAATATAGGAGGAGTATTATGGCGATAATTAGACCTTTTAAGGCTATAAGGCCTATAAATGAACTTGTGGATAAAATAGCTGCATTACCTTATGATGTAATGGATAGTGATGAAGCTAGAGACATGGTAAAAGATAATCCATATTCATTTTTGCATGTAGATAAGGCAGAAGTAGATTTGCCTAAGGATATAGATGTATATGATGATAGAGTTTATGAAAAGGCAAAAGATAATCTTCATAAAATGATTAATGAAGGATTATATTTAGAAGATGATAAACCTAATTATTATATTTACAGACAAGTTATGAAGGGAAGAAGTCAAATAGGTCTTGTAGCTTGTGCATCAATAGATGATTATAGTAATAATATAATTAAAAAGCATGAATTAACAAGGGAAGAAAAAGAGATTGATAGAATCAATCATGTATATAAATGCGAAGCTCATACTGGTCCAATTTTCTTAACTTATAGAGAGGATAAGAGAATTTCAAGTATAATAAATGAATGGATTAAAAAGGAGCCTCTATATGATTTTATAGCAGAAGATGGTGTAGCGCATACTGTTTGGATTATAGATAATGAAGATACAGTAAATAATCTACAAGAATTATTTAAATCAGTTAAATATTTATATATTGCAGATGGACACCATAGATCAGCTTCAGCAGTTAAGGTTGGTCATATAAAAAGAGCAGAAAAAGAAAATTATACTGGAGAAGAGGAGTTTAATTTCTTCTTATCCATATCATATCCAGACAGCGAATTAGAGGTTCTAGATTATAATAGAACTGTTAAAGATTTAAATGGATTATCTAAAGAGGAATTTTTAGAAAAGGTTAAAGAGAAATTTGAAGTTAGTGAAAGTAGTGAAAGAGTTAAACCATCTGAAAAGCATACTTTTGGAATGTATGTTGATAATCAATGGTATTTACTAAAAGCAAAAGAAGGTATATTTAATCCAGAGGACCCTGTAGATAGATTAGATGTATCAATACTTCAAAATAGTTTATTAAGACCTATTCTTGGAATAGATGACCCTAGAAAATCTAAAAGAATAAAGTTTATTGGAGGCATAAGAGGCTTAAAAGAGCTTGAAAGAAGAGCTAATACAGATATGAAAGTAAGCTTTTCAATGTATCCAACAACTACAGAAGATATTATGGCAATTGCAGATAGTGGAGAAATTATGCCACCCAAGTCAACTTGGTTTGAGCCAAAGCCTAGAAGTGGAATATTTGTTCATAAGTTTTAATTTGTCTTAATCTTAGAGAATATACTAAATTAAAAATGTAGAATTATTGATGTAATTCCAAAGGAATTACTAAAAAGATATAT
>NZ_JABUTB010000020.1 GCF_021443865.1 Clostridium sp. | reverse complement strand
ATATTATTGATTTCAGTATCCTTTGAAATAATATAAATTTTATCTTTACCAAATATTTTTATTTCTTTTATTTCTATTGTCTTTTTTTCTTTAATTAAGGCTTCTTTTACACTATTAAATAATTCATTTAATGGTACACCAAGTAATAATTCAGCAGGTTTCATTGCAGCAGAATATTTTATTGTCTTATAGAGAGGCAATAGATGATTATTTTCTTCCTGGAGTTGATTTTTTATATATAGATTTTCATTTTCAATATAGACAACATCCTTTAAGAGTAATTCTATTAAGCAAGAAGTTAAAAAATATATTCTATTATCTTTTTTAATAAGTTTTCCTGTCTCATCCATAGAAAAAAGTAAATATTCTTTTGAAATTGATCTTGTCATAATGATATCTCCTTTTTATAAGTAAATTTATCTATAGAAAAATAAGAACTAATTTATACTTAATGAGCAATTAAAATGAGTTTTAATTTAATACTATAATAATATAACTACCTATTTATTACAATTAAATAATTTAATGTATTTTTTGTTTAACTTATAGTCTAAAGAATAAGTTAGTTTAAAAAGGGGATGAATTTATTGTTTTTCGATAAAAATATCTTGATAAAGATTATGAAAGATGCTAATATATATTTAAAGGTGGAGGTATTATATGGAAATGAACAAAGAAAAAAAGTTATCTAGTGTACTATCAATTATTCTTAGTATTACAATTGTTTTTGGTATTATCCTTACAGGGATACTTGTTTACAATACTTTTATATCTAAAGGTATAGAAGATGTAATAATTGACAAAGGACTAATAATATTATTACTAGTTGTAGGAATAGGTAATCTATTTTATATAGTTTTTATGCTAAAAGGAATAATTAATACATTAATAAAGGGGGATCCCTTTGTTAGGTCTAATGCAATAGCTTTTAAAAAAATATCTATATCATGTTTATTAATATCTATATGTTATTTAATAAATTTATTTATAAATTCTAATTTTAAGGAATTTAAATTCATTTACGTAGATAATATGGGAATACATACTGATATGGAGGTATTTATATTTTTATTTGCAGCTGCCTTTATTTATATTCTAGCAAAGGTATTTGACAAAGCTGTATCTTTTAAAGAAGAAAATGATTTAACTATATGATAAGGAGAATAACGTGGGAATAGTAGTAAATTTAGATGTTATGATGGCGAAGAGAAAAATTTCTTTAAATGAATTAGCAGAAAGAGTGGGTATTACCAACGCAAACCTTTCAATACTAAAAAATAATAAGGCAAAGGCAATAAGATTTTCAACTTTAGAATCTATTTGCAGAGAACTTAATTGTCAACCAGGAGATATATTGGAATATGTAGATGATTAAATAGAGGAGGGATAATATGGTCAATGTAGTATCATTAGTTTTAATGAAGGATGAAAAGTTACTTTTACTTAAGAGAAACACTAATAGATTGCCAATAATAGTAATGCAAGAAAATGAAACTCCAGAAAAATGTATAGAAAGATGGAGTAAAGATAATGTAGAAGTAGGCGTATCAAAATTAATAAGACACGAAAGAAATTTTAAACTTAATAATTACAATGTTAGTTTAGTTTTTATAGATGCAACTAACAGTGAAGTTAAGATATTAAATGAGGATATAATATTTGAAGATTGTAGATTTACAAATAATCTTAATAAATTTGAAGAAGAATTATTATTAAATGTAGTTAGAAAGTGTAATTTAATTAACTATAAATCCCTAGCAGTTGAAGCATTATCAAAAGCTTATGGAATTAACACTAAATCTTATAAAAGTAATAAGTTTATGGAATTAGAAAATGGAAGAATGAATAATAAGAAAGCTTTAAATCTTATTGCTTTATCACTACTTGTAGGAGCCTTATTTTCAATATTTGTATTTAATTATTTAGGGATTTCAGTTCCAATTATAATTGCTTTAATATGCATTTTATTTATAAATATTGTAGGTATTAAAAATAAGAACTTTTTAGGATTCTTTTTTGTTATTTCAAGTATAATTCTTTCTACAACCTATGCTATATTTACAAATGAATTTTTTAGAGTTTTAAATATAAGCCTTGTTCCAATTAGCTTATTTTCAGGATTCTTATTGTTAACTTACGATAATATACCATTTAAGTTAGCTACATTTATAACTGCTTTCTTAGAATTAATAATTGGTAAATCTATAGAAAACACTTCAAAACTTTCAGTTGAAGTAAAAGAGAGATTTGGTAATTCTGATAAGGAGAGTAAAAATAAATATTCAAAAAATATATTAAAAGGAATACTGATTTCTATCCCTTTAGTTATAGTTTTATTAATGTTACTTTCAGGAGCAGATGAGGTATTCAGTTATTATTTATCTAATATTTGGGATTATATTAATATAGAAAATGTTTTTGATTTCATTGTTAGAGTTGTAATAGCAATAGCTGTTATGTTTTTAGTTTATGGATTAAATTATACATTATCAGCTACTAAGATTAAAAGAATTAATAATATAAGCCTTAAGAGGAATTTTAATGCTACTACAATAATTACAGTTTTAGTTTCAATTATTTTAGTATATTTAGTATTTACAAAGATACAAGTTTCTTATTTATATTTAAATAAAGAATTGCCAGCAGGGGTTAGTTTTTCACATTATGCAAGAAGTGGATTCTTCCAATTAGTATTTTTAGTGGCAATAAATCTTATAATGATAATTTCTATTAAATTGAAAACTATTGTTAATTCAACAAAAACAAAGAAGATTTTAAATACTGTTTATAGCATAATTACAGTTTTAACTATAAATATGGGGGGAGCTGCAATATATAAGATGAATTTATATATTGGAGAGTTTGGATATACAAGACTTAGGATTTTAGTTCAAGCCTTTACAGTCTTTTTATGTATATCACTCTTCTTCCTTTTAATATTTATATGGACAGAAAAGACATTATTCAAACCAATTGCTATAACAGGCATGGTAATATATATTGCTTTAAATTATTGTAATATAGATAATTTTATAGCAAAGGAAAACATTAAACTTATAAACCAAAGAGAAGAAATAGATTTATGGTATATATCAACTCTATCTTTAGATGCAGAGAGTGCTATAAATGAAGGTAGAGATAAGGGATTAATAAGTCCTGAATATTATTTTAATTGGGAAAATAAGAAATATTCTACAAAGCATTGGTACGAATATAACTATTTTAATAACAAAGTATTAAAATAAAAACATTTATTTGGGAGAGAAAAAGAGATAGGCTGATTATTTGTCAGCCTATCAAATAATAAAGTGAAAACTTAGATTATATAAAATTCTTAAATTAAGTTTAAAAAAGGAGAATGAGATGATAGCTTTACTTAATCCAGCTAGTTTAATACTTGGATTAATTTCTTGGATACTTCCTATTATTAATATTACTAAATACAATAAGTCAAAACAAAGAAATTGGACAGCCCTTTCAGTAATAAGTTTAAGTCTTTGTTCTATTTCAATATTATTTCAGATTATCTATACCAATTATTTAATTAATATTTCAGACTGGTCTGCTCTTATGGATACTACCAATGCCGTAGTTTTTGCTTCATTAATTCTTATTATTGTTACAATTACACTAAACCTAATTACATTGTTTATGTACAGAAATGAATATCAATCTGCTAGAAGAGGATAATTATTTCATGAAAGTTAAATTAAATATTAGTTTTATAATTTTAGTAACTCTTATATTAGGTTTTATTGGTGGCTGTTCTCAAAAAAAAGAACCATATAACTTGGTTATAACTAATAGTAGTGGATATAGGCTTAAGAGCATTGGAGTTTATGAGCGAAATAGTTCAGGTGGAGTTTCCAATGCTGACAGTAGCTTTATAGAGTATGGAGAAAAACTTAAATTTTATATAGAAAGTGATGAATTTACTCTTAAGGTTACAGATGAACATGATAATGAATATATAAGTCAAAAGTTTAATATAAGTTTTGATAGTAATAAGAATAAAATCTATAATATCTCAATAGAAAATGATTCTTTGAATAATTTTGAATTTATTTTAAATTAAAGTTATATTTAAAGGGATAATTAAATGAAAAAAAGATCGGGCAAATTTTTGCCCGACCTTTTTTATTTGATTTTACTATGAAAATTATCACTATAAATTTTCCCGTCAAAATTGTACTGATTGAGAAGTGAATTATGCTTAATATTTATATAATTCCTAGCTTTAATTTTAGTTTTAATACTCTTAAAACAGCATTATCAATAGTTTCTTCTTTTATATCTCCATTTTTTACAGCTTCAATTACTGTTGGAATTTGAATACTATAATCTGAAGAAATAATTAAGTCATTTCCAGCATTTACAGCAAAAATTGCAGAATTAATTTCTCCTATATATTCTTTAATTGCACTCATTTGTAAATCATCTGTCATTATTACTCCATTAAAGCCTAAATTATCTCTAATAATATCATGAACCTTTTTAGATATAGAAGCAGGAAGAGTTTCATCCATAGAATTAATAATATTATGAGATACTAAAATGCTATCTGCTCCTGCGTCAATACCTGCTTTAAAGGGAATAAAATCATTATTTATAAAGCTTTCATAGCTTCTATTATCAATAGATAAACCTGAATGTGTGTCTAAATTATTACCATAACCAGGAAAGTGTTTTAAAGCTGAACCTATGTTATTTTCTTTCATGGTTTCAACTACAGTTTTTATATAAGTAGCAGTTTCTTCAGCATTTTTTCCGAAGGATCTAGGATAAATATAATCGTTAGGATCAATTGAAATATCAGCAACTGGAGCTAAATTCATATTTATTCCAATGGACTTCAAAAGAGTTGCCTTTTCTTTTGTATCACTAATAATTAATGGATAGCCGCCTTCATTATATAATTCTTGAGGAGAATGAAAAGGAACATCTCTAAATTCAGGATACCAGCTTAATCTATTAACAATGCCACCTTCCTCATCTATTGCTATAATCATATTGAGAGATGAGTTTTCTTGATAGGATTTAATTTTAGCTGATAAGCTTTCTTTATTTTCACCTTGAATATTTTCATCGAATAATATAAAGCCAGCAACCTTGTATTTATTGATATCTTCAAGAGCAGTAATTCTATTGCATCTAATTAAAAACATTTGTCCAACTTTTTCTTCTAAGCTCATATTAGACAATAACTCTTTTGCTTTTTTTAATTGTATATCCTCTAAAGAAGAGGGATTAGAATTATCATTATCAATAATCGAATCATTGTTGTTTTCACCATCTGGAGCTTTAGTATTATTCTTAATGCTTAAGTATCTATAACTTATAATAAAAGAAATTAGTAATAATAAAATGATTGAAATTATTAAAAATATTTTTTTCATAATATAGTCTCCAATACTAATTTAAATTATATTTATCTTAACTTATATCTAAGAAATTATTAATTAGAATTTACCTAATTGTCCTATATAAGTAATTATACCAATAGTATATGTAATTATACAAATTTGGATAAATTTATGTAGTTAATAATTTTAATTAACAATAATTAAATTCACCTAATTAATTTGCATTTATATATTAATATTGATAATAAATAATTTAGGAAAATAGTATGAGTGGTTTATTTTTTTATATATTAGCAGTAATAGTACTTATAATATCTTATAGAAAAGACAAAGAAAAAACTAAGAAGGCATTTGTAAAGGCATGGAAGTCTATTGAAAATATATTGCCTCAATTTTTAGGAATAATACTAGTAGTAGGGATAACATTATCAATATTTACTCCTGAAATGATATCAAAAATTATAGGGAGTGATAGTGGAATAGGTGGAGTATTTTTATCTGCAATTTTAGGTAGTATTGCAATGATACCTACATTTGTAGCCTTTTCTACTGGGAATATGTTACTTAATAGTGGAGCAGGAATATCACAGGTTGCAACCTTAATATCAACTCTTACCTTAATAGGAATAATTACTATTCCATTAGAAGCTAAATATATAGGGAAAAGAGCAACTATTTATAGAAATATATTAGCTTTTGTTTTTTCCATAATAGTAGGCTTTTTCGTTGAATTGGTGGTGACAAGGATATGATAAAGGATTTAATTAAAAGATATCTCTTTTTTATAATACTAAGTTTAGTAACAGTAATTATAACAATTTTTAATAAAGACATAGGTTTAAAGTCCTTTAATATAGCACTTGCAAGCTTTAAGCAAATGATTGAAGTTTTACCTCCAATAATGATAATACTTGGTCTTATGGATGTATGGATACCAAGAGAAACTATGATGAAGTATATGGGAGATAATTCAGGAATAAGAGGTATTTGTATTTCTATATTAATTGGATCAATTGCAGCAGGACCTATGTATGCAGCTTTTCCTTTTGCAAAGGTACTTTTAAAGAAGAGGGTTAAATTTAGTAATATAATTATTTTTATGAATGCCTGGTGCGTAACTAAGATATCTACATTAATATTTGAAGTTTCTTCACTAGGATATAAATTTACAATATCAAGACTTATAATAGATATACCAGGAGTAATAATAATGGGATATTTAGTTGAGGCTTTAATGCCAAGAAATGAATTAAATATTCTTTATAGTGATTATTTAGAAGAATAAATATAATGAATATAAATTTATATTTAACTTATTTAAATATTCTAGCATAGATAATATTTTGTCGCTAATCTGTAATAAATTAGGTTTATAATTATAGTAAATAAGTAAAATATATTAAAGATTTTACCAATTACTTTTTAGTATACTAATCTAATTTAAGAAGGAGAGTGAAAAAAATGTCTAGAAAATTTAAAAATCTTATTACTTTAATTTTAATTATTTTATTAGGGACATCTTTTTATTTTACATTGAATTTTGCTAAAGACAGTATTGAATCTTCAAATCAAAATATGATTCAAAATAACAGTAAACCACCATCAGAAGCTTCAATAAGTAAAAATAATAGTGAAACACCTCCGGAAAAGCCAGCAGGGGACAATAAAAGTGAAGCACCTCCAGAAATGCCTAGTGGCGGAAATACTAATGAAGTACCATCAGGAATGCCAAATGAAGAAAATAATAATATGATGGCACCAGATGCAAATGTAGCATCTATAAATGAATCAAGTAATAACTTAAGCATCATATTCTATGTATTATTTGCAATTGAAAGCTTAGGAATTTCAAGTATAATTATCTATTTAATAATGTCAAACTTAAATAAAAAATTAATAAAAGAAACATTTAAGAATTCCAATAAAATAATAATATTTATTCTTAGTGTAATTATTTTAACAAGTGCTTTAACTATATTAAATTTATATATTACTAAAAATGTATTAATAAGTAGTGGTGAAAGTAATAAAATTTTAAATAATGGAAATATGGGGAGTAACAATAATATGTCAGCATCAGCTACTGCTTCAAATGAAATAGATGGAAAAGAGGAAACTTTAAAAGAAACATATGAAAGTAATGATAGTGATAAAAGTGTAATTCTTGTTAAAAATTCTGGAGAATTAACTTTAGAAAATGCAATTATTAATAAAAATTCTGGTGATAGCTCAAATACTGAGAATTCAGAGTTTTATGGAATAAATTCAGGAATATTAGTAACTAGTAATTCAATAGCTAAAATAACAAATGCAACAATTACAACTAATGCAAAAGGAAGTAATGCAGTATTTTCAACAGGAACTGATTCTAAAATTTATATTAGTGATTCTACAATTAATACAACAGGAAGTAGTTCATCAAGAGGACTTGATGCAACCTATGGAGGATATATAGAAGCTGATAAGGTAACTATTAAAACTCAAGGTGGTTCTTGTGCAACTTTAGCAACTGATAGAGGAGAGGGAACTGTCATTGCAAATAATTCAAATTTAGAAACAAATGGTAGTGGCTCACCTATAATTTATTCCACTGGAGATATTTCAATTAATAATACAGAAGGAATAGCAAATGCTTCTCAAATGGTTGTAATCGAAGGAAAGAATTCTGCAACTGTTACAAATTCAACTTTAAAAGCAACAGGTAAAGGAAATAGAGGAGATGTAGATCAAGCAGGTGTTATGATTTATCAATCCATGTCTGGAGATGCCTCTGTTGGAACAGGTAATTTTACCGCAAAGGATTCTTCTTTAAGTATTGTGTCAACTTCTGATTATTATAAAACAGCACCAATGTTTTTTATTACCAATACAAATGCCATAATTAATTTGGAAAATACAACATTAAGTTATGGAAGTAATATTTTAATTAGTGCTAAAGGTACTTCTGAATGGGGAAAAAGTAATTCAAATGGAGGAAATTTAACCTTTAATGCAAGTAATGAAAAGCTAGTTGGTAATATTGAAGCTGATAATATATCTACTTTAACATTAAATCTAACTTCATCTAGTTATGAAGGTATTATAAATCAAAGTAATGAAGCAAAAAGTATTCTTCTAAAACTTGATAGTAATTCAAAAATAACACTAATGGGAGATTCTTATGTAACAGAACTAGAAAATGAGGATACTACAAATATCAATATTAACTTTAATGGATATAAGTTATATGTTAATGGTGTGGCAATTAATTAGTGGTTAGTATTTATAAGGAAAAGCTATTTATTTGGCTTTTCCTTTTATAAAGTTTTTGATTAAAAAGTTATTAAATTTAGAAGTATATTAATATAAATGAATAATATAAAATTATTTACAAATTATAAATGTATAGTTATAATGTTTATGATAAACTATGAATATAAAGCTATGAAAGAGAAAAGTAGATATAATGTCACTTTACAGAGATTTAGGCAAGGGTGGAAGCTTAAAATTTGACTATATTGAAGGAAGCTCTGGAGCTATAAACTGAAAAAGCATTTTATAAATGTAAGTAAGTTTGTGGGATTCTCCCCTTAAAGAGATTAAGTGGATTAATTTTTAATTAATCAATTTAGGTGGTAACGCGGAAATTTAGTCTTTCGTCCTAATATTTATAGGATGAAGGACTTTTTTATTTATAATTAAAATAACGGAAGGAAGATAAATATGAGTTTAGAAAAGTTAGCAGAATTAATATTCCCTAATATTGATAAAACACCAGAAGATTATATTGCAAAGTATCCAAAAAGAAATTTAAAGGAAGGAGCAGTAGTAACAAGATACGCACCATCACCAACAGGATTTCAACATATTGGTGGAGTTTTTGCTGCATTAATTAATGAAAGATTAGCAAGTCAAACAGATGGGATTTTTTATTTAAGAATAGAAGATACAGACCAAAAAAGAGAAGTTGAAGGTGCTATTGAAGATACAATTCAAACTATGCATAACTTTGGTATGGACTTTAATGAAGGAATGACAGGAGATAATACATCTAAGGGAGAGTATGGTCCATATAGACAAAGCGAAAGAGCTGATATATACAGAGCTTTTGCTAAGGATTTAATTAAGAAGGGATTAGCTTATCCAGCCTTTGATACACCAGAAGAATTAGCAGAACTTAGAGAAAGACAAACTGCTGAAAAAATAACTCCAGGTTATTATGGAGAGTATGCTAAGGATAGAAATTTAACTCCTGAAGAAGCTATGAAAAAGATAAATAATGGAGATGCTTACATAATTAGATTTAAGTCACCAGGAAACATAGAAAATAGAGTAGAATTCCATGATTTAATAAAGGGTGATATAAGCTTCCCAGAAAATAATCAAGATATAGTTATTATAAAGGGAGATGGGCTTCCAACTTATCATTTTGCTCATGCTGTAGATGATGCATTAATGAGAACTACTCATGTTATAAGAGGAGAAGAATGGTTATCTTCATTACCTATACACGTACAATTATTTGATACTTTAGGATTAGAAAGACCAAACTATGCTCATATACCAACAATAATGAAAAATGATAATGGTTCTAAGAGAAAATTATCTAAGAGAAAAGATGCTGAAGCTGCAGTTTCATATTATAAGGAAGTTGGATATCCAACAGTATCAGTTATTGAATATTTATTAAATATAATAAATTCTACTTTTGAAGATTGGAGAACTGAAAATCCTACTTTAGATTATCATGAATTTGAAATAGCTTTAGATAAGATGAGTAAATCAGGAGCATTATTTGATATAGTTAAATTAAATGATGTAAGTAAAGAAGTTATTTGTAAGATGAAGGCTGATGTAGTATATGATTATTATACAGATTGGGCTAAAGAATTCGATAAAGAAATGTATGATTTAGTAACTGCAAATGAAAAAATGTCTAAGGAAATCTTCAATATAGATAAAGAAGGTCCAAAGCCAAGAAAAGATTTTGCTAAATGGGATGAAATAAGAGGAAAAGTTGACTACTTCTTTGATGAATTATTTAATAAGGAAACAGCAGAAAATGTTGAACTTCCAAAGACTTTAACATTAGAAAATGCAAAAGAAGTAATTAAAGTATATAAAGATAAATTCAACTTTAATTCAGGAAGCCAAGAAGCTTGGTTTGAAGAATTAAAGGTTATTGGAGCAGAACTTGGATATTGTGCTAATAGAAAAGAATATAAAGCAAATCCAGATGCCTTTAAGGGAATGATTTCTGATGTTGCAGGAGCTGTAAGAGCAGCTTTATCTCATAGAAGTAATACTCCAGATCTTTATACTATTATGCAAATACTAGGTGAAGATAAGGTAAGAGTTAGATTTGAAGCATTTTTAAACCTATAGGATAATTATGAATGCATAGTGCACAATGCATAATTTAGGTTAAAACTCCTAAAGGAGTTTTGAAATAATGGTGTTGAGAGGCTGTTTATGGCAGCCTCTTTTTTACTTCAAAGCTTAAAATGCTATTGCTACAAACTATAATCTTTTAATAAAGAAATACTCTGAAAATCCGTCTATTTTATTTTCATAAGAACCAACTTCCTCATATCCTAAAGAAAGATAAAAATCTCTTCCTTGCCAATCAAAAGTATCTAGCCTAATTATATTTGCCCCTAATATATTAGCTCTCCTTTCAATTTCATTCATTAATAAGGTTCCAATTCTTTTGTTTCTGTAATCTTCATTAACAAATACTGTGGAGACATACAATATTTTAAAAGCGGTTATGCAAGCATCTGCCCCTGCAATTAAAACATTATTATCTAGAACTCCAATTCTTATGCTACCTGACATTTCATACTTAATATGATTTTTATCATAATCGGACAAACGTCTTTCAATATCCTCTAATTGCAAATCGGTTAGTTCAATAATTTCGTAACTCATAGCCCCTCCATATATTATTCTAGGTGTAAATAATAAATTTCTAGTTTAAATTTATTATTTAAAATATATACACAATATTAGAATAACATTTATTGTAATTACTTTCTAATAAAGATTTTTATTTCCTAGTTGAAATTATTATCAAATCTTATGTAAAATAAATATGAAATAATAAAGAGGAGCTGAAGTTATGGAAAATTATAACCTTGTATTAGAATGCTTTCAAAATAATGATGAGCCAATGAATGCCACTGCAGTTGCAGAAAAGACAGGCATAGATAAAAAAGAAGTATCAAAGGTAATGGATAAACTTAAAAAAGAAGACAAGATTAATTCTGATTGTGGCTTTACTTTAGTTCCACTTATAGTGTCAGCAATTTGTTCAGGACTTGCTGAATCGGCATTAACGGTTTCTTTACTAGAAAAACCAACATTATTAGTCCACTCATAGCTACCTCTAGAAACTAAGATTTCAGCTCCATCAACAGTTATTTTTAATTCTGGAATATTAGTTTTTAAATTGTTAGTACAACCAACAAATAGTAATATGGCTAAAGAAATTAAAACATAGAATGCTTTCTTCATAAAATTCTCCTATCTTGATAAATGTATAATAAAAATATATATTATTACTAAGTTTTATTAAATAGCAAATTAAAGAATATTTATTTTTATAGGAGAAATATAATGGAAATTCAAAAGTTATTATATAAATTAGTTGAAGATAGTTGTTGTATTTTCAAGGAGAATCTGATTGGAATATACCTACATGGGTCTATTGCCATGGAGTGTTTTAATCCAATGAAAATCGATTTAGATATTTTATTTGTAGTAGAAAACCAAATTACAGACTTTCAAAAGAAAAAATTCATGGATGTTATTGTTGCGTTGAATGATATTGCACCAGCGAAAGGAATAGAAATGAGTTTAGTTAGAAGTAAATATTGTAAAAACTTTACTTATCCAACTACCTTTGATTTGCATTTCTCAAATATGCATCTAAACTGGTATAAAAGTAATCCCATAGAATATATTGAAAAAATGAATGGGACAGACCATGATTTAGCAGCTCAATTCCTCATTACTAAGAATCGTGGAATTGTTTTATATGGAAAGCCAATTAATGATGTTTTTGGAGAGATACCATCGGAAGCATATTTAGATAGTATTAAGAGAGATATTGCCAGTTCACAGGATGAAGTAATAGAGAATTCAATTTATATTATTTTGAATCTTTGCAGAGTTTTAGCATATGTGCAAGATGGATTAGTACTTTCTAAAAAAGAAGGTGGAGAATGGGGAATAAAAAATATTGATAGTAAATATAAAGAATTAATAAAAGAAGCACTTGCATGCTATACTTCTGACAAAAATATTGTATTTAATAAGTCTCTTGCATTGGATTATTGTAAGTATATGGAGAAGAAGATAGGAGTAAGAGAATAGTTATAATTATAGTTCTAATTCCTAATATTAAATTATTTCAAATTACACACTTTTAATTTCTATTATCAACATAAGTTAAAAGAGAGCTTTAAAATAAAATTTAAATAGATATATAAAAGTTACAATTATTAATATATAATAAATATAATGGTTATTTTTGTAATAATCATTAATTATCTGAAAGGATGTGATGTTTTATGAGTAGTTTAGTAAGAGGAAACAAGAACTATATTGTTATTTATGGGAAGGTGACTTCAGTATAGCAATAAATATCCTTCCCAATATGATTTAATTTCGGGAGGAAGAATGAATAATAAAAACTTACTAGAATTAGGATTAAATGAAGGATACGTAAATGAAGCAAGTATTTATAATGAAGACTATTATTTAGGAAGAGTTTCAGTACAATATAAGGATATTTATAGAGTTGTTACTGAAGAAGGAGAAGTGCTTGCAAGAGTATCTGGAAAGTTATCATATTCTTCAAATAGTACTTTTGATTATCCTGTAGTTGGGGATTGGGTATTATTAGATAGAACAGATAATAAAAATGGTGATGCTATAATTCATAAAGTATTAACTAGAAAGAGTTATTTTTCAAGGAAGATAGCTGGTACTAGGTATGACACACAGGTTGTTGCAGCAAATATTGATTATATATTTATCTGCATGGCTTTAAATAATGATTTTAATATTAGTAGACTTGAAAGATATATAGCTGTTGCCTGGGATAGCATGGCAACACCAGTTATAGTATTAACTAAGTCAGATTTATGTGAAGATATAGATGAAAGGCTTAATGAAGTTAATGAAGCTGCTATAGGAATAGATATATTAGTAACTTCAAGTTTAAATGGAAATGGATATGAGAAAGTTAAAGAATATATTAAATCTGGAACTACAATAGCTTTTATTGGATCATCAGGGGTAGGGAAATCTACACTTATAAATAAATTATTGAATAAAGAGGTTTTAAAAACTAATTCAATTAGTGAAAATCATAAGGGAAGACATACAACTACTCATAGAGAGTTGTTTTTATTGGTGGATGGAGGAGTAATTATAGATACTCCTGGAATGAGAGAGCTTGGATTAATATCTGCAGATGTTGATAAATCCTTTGGAAATATAGAAGAGTTAGAAAAACAATGTAAGTTTTCAGATTGTACTCATAGAAATGAACCTAAATGTGCAGTAAGAGAAGCTATAGAAAGTGGAGAACTTGATATAGATAGATTTGAAAGATATAAAAAGCTTAAAAAAGAAGAAGCATATAATTTATCAAAATCTAAGAGTCAAGAAAGACATAAGATGAAAAATCTTATGAAGGGTAAGAAGTCTTTATGAAAGCCTTGGATTTAAAGATACAGGAAAAATTTTAGAAGATGAACTATTATTTGAATTAAAATAATATGTAAAAAGAAGTAATTAGTAAATGCACCACAAATATTAGACTTAATTTTCTAATATTTGAAGGTGCATTTTTTATTATAGAAATTAATTATATATTTAATGGAACCTTTAATTAAAGGTATACGTCTAATTAAGTGAAAGCATGTTAACATAGCTATATTAGAGTGGAAGGGGAAACATAATGGATATTTCTAATATCGTTCCTATAGGGATATTAAATAAGCACAAAGATGAAAAACTTAAGAGAAATTATGTTAGATTAGCTATAAATGGGGATAAAGAAGCTTTTAATAGCTTGATTAATGAAAACTTAAAGTCTTTATATATTGTAGCTAGAGGTATGTTAAATAATGAATATGATATAGAAGATTCTCTTCAAAATACTATCCTTAAAGCTTATGAGAAGATTTCATCTTTGAAGAATGAAGAGTTTTTTAAGACATGGTTAACGAGAATTATGATAAATGAATGTAATGATATTATAAGAAAGAGTAAAAAGATTACTTATATTGAGGATTTAAAAATTAATAATGAATTATATGAGGATAAATATAAGGATTTAGATTTGATTAAAGCAATTAACTCCTTAAGTAGTGAATTAAGATTAACTATGTGGTTATTCTATTTTGATGATATGTCCATAGACGAAATAAGTAAGACTCTAAAGATAGCTAAAGGAACTGTAAAGTCTAGATTAAATAGAGGAAGAGAAAAAATTTATAATATTATAAGTGAGGTTAGCAATCATGAATAATTATGATAAGGATAAATTTAATGAAATTCTAAAAAATGAAGCAAGAAATATTAATATAGATGTACCAGATAAAATAAAAAATAATATATTAAAAACTTTAGAGGATTTACCAGATAGAGAATTAAAGAGAAAAAATAAATTAAAAAGTTTATCTGGATTAGCAGCTGGAATTATAGTTTGCATGCTAACCTTTAATATATTTATGCCTGCCTATGCGGAAAGTTTACCAATTATAGGAATAACATTTAAAAGTATTAATGAAGCAATTGGAATTGGTGACAAATATGTTAAGGGTTCGAAAGATGTTAATATAACAAAAAAGTATGAAGATACTACAATGACAATTAAAAATCTTTATTATGACGGAGTAGAATTAGCTATAGCATATGAATTAAAATCAGAAAGTGGCTTTGATGAGAAGCCAATAATATTTCCTATTATAAAAAGTGGATTTCAAAAGATAGAGTATACAAACGAAGAAAATGATGGGGAATTTATAGCTGATAATACTTATGTTGGATTAGCTTCTTATACATTTACAGAAAATGAATTGTCTGATAAAGCTAAAATAGAATTTATAGTTAATGATTTATATGGAAATTGGGTTGGATATTATCCTAAAAAATTAACTTATAAGATTGAATTAGATGCTAAAAATATGGGGAAGGAAACATATAAAATTAATAAAGAAATTAACTTTGATAATAGAATATATAAGGTTAAAGAAGTTATTACAAGTAAGCTAAATACAATAATATATGGTGACATATTAATAAATAATACTTTAGACAGTTCAACTGAAAATTATGGATCAGGGAGAGAAGATAATCAATTAAGGTTTTTTGCCATGGATAATATGGGAATGACATTAGATATGGGGGCACTAAGTTTAAGGAGGAATATGAATTTTAATAAATCGTTAATAGCAAATAGTACTATAAGATATAGTGGGGCTTCAGAAGAAGCAAAATCCATAACTCTGATTCCTTATATTGATATATTTGAAGGTAGAAAGAGCATAAGAGGAAAACTTAATGAAGAAAAAGTAATTAAATTACAAACAGGTGAAGAATATATTATAAACAATGTTGATTTTAAAGAGGATAAAACAACTATAAGCATTAAAGCTAATAAGTATTTAAACAGCACAAAAAATTTAAATATTCATTTTTGGGGTGCAGATAAAGATGGAGAAGATAAAGAAGAAAATTTAAATGATAGTAGTATAGAAGAATGGACTAAGGGAAAAAATGAAGTAAAAATTGAAGATATAAAATTTAATGGGATAGATGATGGATATAACTTTACTTTAACTTTGCCAGCTTTAGATGATAATAAAGAATACTATTATTTAATTTCCAATCCCAATATTAAAATATTAGAAAATGAGAAAATAACTATTAATTTAGAAAAATAAACTATATCAATTTAAAAATACTGTATTACAATGTTAAAATCATAGTAATACAGTATTTTCATTAAGGTTTACAACTAAGCAACTAATATAACATATTTCTTTTTATTTAAAGGAAAATAACTAAAATTCCTTGAAGGATTCCAATAACAGCACCTAGGACAAGTCCTAGAATTTCAATATGTTTTAATTCCTTTTTAGCTACTTTAATTATTATATCCTCTAGTTTTTCTAAATCTAATTCATTAATCTTTTCTTCAACTATTTTTTGAATATCCACATTTTCCTTAGCCTTATTTAGTAAATCAGTACTAATTTCATTAACTGCATTAGGAACCTCATTATTTAATATTTCGTCAATATAAGGAGATGCCATCATTCTAAAGGGCATAGGAATAACATTTAATTTTTCATTTATTACATTTTTAATTTTATCTATTAAATAAGAATTTAAATCTCCACCATTAGAATTATCAAAGGCCTTTTCTAATATATCATCCATTGAAAGAAGTTCATTAGAAATAACTTCTCCTATGTTAGCAGCAATTTCATTTTTTCTTTTAGGGATTAAGCCTATTATTTCAATATTTAAAACAGGAATTTTAATTGGTTTAATTGGTCTAAATAAAAGCTTTATAGCTAAAATATTAGTTACCCAACCAATAAGTCCACCAACAATTGTTAATATTAATATGGTTGTAAAATTATTCATAAGTGCCTCCTATATATCTTAAGTTTAATGATTGTGTATTTAAAATACATAGAATATTTTATAACTGAGGAAGAAATATTTCAATAAAAAATAACCAATTAGTACAAGAACTTTAAGATATAACTTATACTAACTTAATTATAAAAAAAGAGTTGCCAAAGGCAACTCATAAAAATTTGAATAATCCAGTTCACTGAATTACATCCATAATTTTTTCATTTTTTCATTTTTTCATTCTTTAATTTTTTAATTATTAATCTTGAATGAGCTCTTTAGTGAAACTATTCTATTAAATACAAGTTTTTCATCAGTAGTATATTTAGGATCTACATTGAAGAATCCGTTTCTTACTAATTGGAACTTATCTTGAGGCTTTGCAATATTAGCAGTAGTTTCTTCAATGAATCCATTTAATATTTCTAATGAATTAGGATTTATTTGTTCTAAGAAATGCTTTCCTTCATTTTCAGGAGCATCGTCCAATATTAATGGTTCATAAAGTCTAAATTCAGCAGGCTTTGCAGTTTTTGCATCTACCCAGTGAATAGTTCCTTTAACTTTTCTTCCTGTGAATCCAGAACCACTCTTAGTTTCTGGATCATAAGTACAATGTAATTCAACTACATTTCCATTTTCATCTTTTATTACATCATTACATTTTATAAAGTAAGCACCAATCAATCTAACTTCATTTCCAGGGAATAATCTAAAGTATTTCTTAACAGGAACTTCCATGAAGTCTTCTTGTTCTATATAAATTTCTCTTGAGAATGGAACTTCTCTAGTACCAGCTTCTTCATTTTTAGCGTTATTTGGAACTGGTAGCATTTCTGTTTGTCCTTCTGGGTAATTAGTTATAACTACTTTTAAAGGTCTCATAACAGCCATAGCTGCATTAGCTTTAAGTTGTAAGTATTCTCTTATGAAATATTCAAGCATTTGAGAATCTACTACTGAATTTGCCTTAGAAACTCCAATTGCAGAGCAGAAGTTTCTGATTGCTTCAGGGGTATAGCCTCTTCTTCTTAATCCAGAAACTGTTGGCATTCTTGGATCATCCCATCCATCAACTACTTTTTCATCAACTAATTGTTTAAGCTTTCTCTTACTCATAACAGTGTTAGTCATGTTAAGTCTAGCAAATTCAATTTGTCTTGGAGTATGTTCCATTTCACATTCTTTAACAAACCAATCATAAAGAGGTCTATGGTCTTCAAACTCTAAAGTACAAATTGAATGAGTTATTCCTTCAATTGCATCTTCAAGAGGATGTGCAAAATCATACATAGGATAAATGCACCACTTATCTCCAGTATTATGATGAGTTGCATGGGCAATTCTATATATTATAGGATCCCTCATATTAATATTAGGTGAAGACATATCTATTTTAGCTCTTAAAACCTTTGTTCCATCTTCAAATTCACCCTTTTTCATTCTTTCTAATAAATCAAGATTTTCTTCTACAGATCTATTTCTATAAGGGCTTTCTTTTCCAGGTTCAGTTAAGGTTCCTCTATATTCTTTTATTTCTTCTGCTGTTAAATCACAAACATAAGCTAATCCTTTATTAATTAATAGTTTAGCTTTATCATACATAATATCGAAATAATTAGAGGCAAAATATATATTGTCCCAGTTACCTCCTAGCCACTTAACATCTTCCTTAATTGACTCAACGTATTCAGTATCTTCTTTAGTAGGATTAGTATCATCAAATCTTAAATTAAATTTACCTTTGAATTCTTCTGCTAGACCTGAATTTAGAACTATTGATTTAGCATGACCTATATGTAAGTATCCGTTTGGCTCTGGTGGGAAACGAGTTATTATTTCATCATGCTTTTTGCTTTCTAAGTCTTCAATAATTATATTTCTTATAAAGTTAGATGACATATTTTCATTTGACATATGCAAACCTCTCCTATACAAATTATCTTTTAGTATTATATATAGTTATATACTATTTTTTTCTTTTAAATCAAATATTATATAAATAATAAACATCTATATAATTTTAAACTAATGCTGAGAAAAAATAAAGTATTAGTAAGGTAAAAGATAGCTTTTATGAGCATTTATGAAAAAATATATATTATTAAGTAGATTTTTATAGAATTTTATATAAAGGTAAATAAATTAAGGGTAGTTACAAGTTTAATAAAATTGGATATTGATTATAATTTATGGCATAAAAAGTAAAAATAGGGTATAATATATTTTATAGGAAATTTTGCTAGAAGGGAGAGGATTTTATGAAAGAAAAGGTTAAAGCATTTTTTGCATCTATAGGGTACTTAATTGTAGCATTGTTGTCTCAATTATTAGTATCTGTTATTGGGGGAGTAATTATAGGAATATTCTATGTAATAAATGAAATGGGAAATACCACTAATGGTATGAATCCTGTTAACCCAGACTTAGATAGTCTTATACAATTTACATTAAGCATAACTAATGTCTTTCTATTAATTTCATCTATAATAACTGTTCTTATTTTATTTTTAATTTATAAAATAAGAAAGAAAAATTGTAGTGAGGAACTTAAAATTAAAAAGACTAGTGGCTTTAATATTGGCTTTGCAATTATTTTAGGTATTTCTTGTTGGTTATTTAATTCAGGAGTATTAAGTTTAATTGATGAAGCAGGATTATTTTCAAATCAATTTCAATATATGGAGGATATATTAGCACCACTTAGTAGTGGTAGTTTAACTCTTTCTATTATTACAGTTGGAATCGTTGCACCTTTTGCTGAAGAATTTTTATTTAGAGGGGTTATTTATAATACTTTAAGTAAAAAGATATCAGTAAGATGGGCTATAATAATACAAGCTGTATTATTTGGAGTATTCCATTTCAATTTAATTCAAGGTGCCTATGCAACACTTTTAGGTTTAATATTTGGATATGTTACCTATAAAACAAAATCCTTATGGCCAGCTGTTATTATGCATATGATTAATAACTTAATTGCAACTATAGCACCTTATGTTTTAAGTGAAAGTTTTGGGGGAACTACGGTTTATATATTGTTTGCTATAATAGGAGCTATAGGAATAACTATAGGAGTATTTTTAACTAAGAGTAAAAATACAGATGATGAAGAGATATTAAGTTTTAATAATACAAATAATTTTTAATTAGATGAGGCTGTTTATACAGTCTCTTTTTTGTTGCTTTAATATAAAAAATGATATAGAATGATAATAAACGGTAATAAATGATAATAATTAATAATAAATAGTTATAAGAAGGTGCATTTTTGTGTTTATGGAAGAAAGACTTGAGGATATATTAGCCATTCTTAAAAGAGATGGAAAAGTTAGAGTTAAAGATTTAAGCGAGAAATTTAACGTTTCTGAAGGTATGATTCGTAAGGATTTATGCAAATTAGAACAATATGGTGGTATAAAGAGAACCTATGGTGGAGCAATTCTAGAAAGAAAAATAGAGCATAATGAAAATACCTCTTCTAGAGTAATTATAGATTTAGATGAAAAAGAAAATATTGCTAACATAGTAATTAATGAAATAGAAGAAGATGATGTTATTTTTTTAGATATTTCTAGTACAAATTATATGGTATCTAATTTACTTGCTAACTTTAATAAGAAAATAACTATAATAACCAATATGAATAGAATATCTATGGAATTTGATTTTAATCCAAATATAGATGTAATTCAAATAGGAGGAACCTATAATAAAAGGCTTGGTGGAACAGTTGGAGCTTTTTCTATTGAAGAAATTAAAAAGTTTAAAATAGATAAAGCCTTTATAGGTGCTGGAGGTATTAATTTAGAAGAAAATTTTATAAGTAACTTTAATTTAGATGAAGCTGAAACAAAGAAGGCTATAATTAATTCTAGTAGAGTGACTTATTTATTAGGAGATAATAATAAATTTTATAAAGATGGTTCCTATAAATTTACAACCTTAGATGAAGTTCAATATATAATCACTGATAAAGAGCCAAATATAAATATATTAAAGGCTCTAAAGGAAACTAAAGTTAAACTATTGTATTAGAAGGAAGGAATTTAAAAATGATAAAATTAATAGCATCAGATATGGATGGAACATTATTAAATGAAAATAATGAAATAAATCAGGAGTTTTTTGATATTTATCATAAGCTTGTGGAAAAGGACATAATATTTGCAGCAGCAAGTGGAAGACAGTATTATAATCTTTTAAAAAGATTTGAAAAAATAAAAGACAATATGATGTTTATAGCAGAGAATGGTACATTTGTAGTTTACAAGGGTGAAGAAATTCTTGTTAATGCTTTAGATAAAAATATTGCAAAAGAGCTTATAAAAATAGGAAGAACTATAGATAATTCTTACGTTATCGTATGTGGTAAAAGATCAGCCTATATAGAAAGTAGAGATGAGAGATTAGTTAAAGAAACAAAAAAATATTATGAAAGATATGAAATAGTAGATGATTTAACTAAAGTGGAAGATGATATATTAAAGGTAACAATATGTGATTTTTCAGGCTCAGAATTTAATAGTAATAATTACTATAATTACTATAAGGACAAGCTTCAAGTAACAGTATCGGGAGAAATTTGGCTTGATATAACTGCTAAAGGTGTAAATAAGGGAGTGGCAATAAATAAAATTCAAGATATGCTAGATATAGATCATAAAGAAACTATGGTATTTGGGGACTATCTTAATGATTTAGAAATGATGGGTAGTGCTTATTATAGTTTTGCTATGGAAAATGCACATGATGATTTAAAGAAGGTTTCTAGATTTATTGCTAAAAGTAATAATGATAATGGAGTAGTAGAAGCTATAAAAGAAGTAGTGAAATTCTAATAAATTAGTAAATTAAAATAGTTTTTTAGAATAACATAAAAGGTGCTACCGCATTGTGCGACAGCACCTAAATAGGGATTTAAGAGAGGATGTAGGAAGATTTGTGTAAAAGCAAATCTACTACATCCTTTTTTGTATTTTTA